>JAYUFI010000376.1:0-15072 GCA_043738805.1 Planctomycetaceae bacterium
GGTGGCATTCTCGGCACTGGCGCGTATTCCGGCACTTTCACCTTCGGGGTCGGGCTGGTGGCGGGCATTCTGGTGGACATGACTCTCGACTGGGTCATCCGCCAAGCCGGGTACGACCCGGAGGGTGAGATTGCCGCCAAAGTGCTGGTGACGCTCGAACGCCTCGAACGGCTCGTCCTCGAAGGGGACCAGCAGACCAAAGAGCGATACGCGAGCGCGAAGTGGAAAACTTGGTCTCTCTCCGCCTCCGGTCGCCAGGCAGCCTGGGCTGAGGTTCGGTCAATCGAGTCCAGCGGCGGCCTCGGATTGAACCATCAACTGAATCGGATCAACGAAGTCCGTTCGCGGTTGCGCGAGGAAGCGCTCAAGGGACTGATTCTGAAAGGAAATACACAATGAAGATCCACGACTTCAAATCCCTCACCATTGCGACTGTTTTCTGTCTGTTCGCCATCCCCACGGTTCGGGCCGATCTGACCACCAAGGCGGCTCAAGAAACCGCCGAGGTGGTCCTGAAAAAGTTCGGCAAAAACGTTGTCACCGAGGGAACCGAGACGTTTGCAAAGAAGATTTCCGCATCCGCTGTGCGTCACGGCGATGACGTCTTCAAAGCGGTTCGGCGAGTTGGTCCGAGTGCTCTCACTCTGGCCGATGAGGCTGGGGAGCAAGCCCCCACGGTTCTTCGTCTCTTGTCCAAATATGGAGACGATGCGGCGGTGTGGGTCGCCCGACGTCCAGTCGGCATGCAGTTGCTCTCGAAGTACGGCGACGATGCGGCCGAGGTCTTGATCAAGCACAAGGGGTTGGCCGAACCCGTGCTCGAGCAATTCGGGGAGCCGGCGGTGAGAGCCTTGGTGGCGATCGGCCCTCGGGGCGGTCGCCGGCTTGCCATGCTGGCCGAGAGTGGTGAGTTGGCCACGCTGGGGCGGACGCCCGAATTGATGCAGGTTGTCACACGTCATGGTGATGCCGCGATGGATTTCATCTGGCGCAACAAAGGGGCCTTGGCGGTGGGGACCAGCCTCACCACGTTTCTGGCCAAGCCCGAAGCGTTCATCGCCGGCACCAACCGGTTGGCCAACACCATCGGGGAGGGGGCCGTGAAACCGCTCGTGCAGGAGACCGGGCGGGCCATCTCCAACTTGATTTGGGTGTTGCTGGTCCTCCTCGTTGGGATTCCGGCGGCCGGGGTCGTTCTGGCCGTGAAGTACCCAAAACTGGTGGCGGAGATGTCGAAGGCCCTGCTCGCCAAGAAGTGAAGGATCGCCGGTTTTCGTGAGGTGTGGAAACGACTCGTGCATGGCTGGGAATAAGGCGACGCCTGCACGTCATTTCGCGGCAGCCCCACAAGCGGGCGGTGGCGATTCTTGATCGGGAAATCGAACTGAAAAGGCGCAAACATGGCGAATGCACTCATCCTGATGGCCCTACTCGCCGGAGCGTGGCTGTCGGCCCGGTGGTGGGAGAAGCGGCAATGCCCGCCCCCGTTCCGCAAGACAGCAGAACCTTTGGATGCCCCTCTTCTTCAGTGGAGCAATCGCGACATGTTCACAATCCGTGACTTACTGAACGGCGGCGTGGCGATCACCGGGCGGGCGGGGTCGGGCAAGACCAGCTCATCGGGTCGGGAAATCGCGCAGGCGATTATCAACCACCGCAACAGCGGTGGATTGATCCTGGCGGCCAAACCGGAGGATCTCGGTATGTGGCTGACCCTCTTCGCAAAGGCCGGACGTCAGGACGACTTGCTCGTGTTCTCGCCGGATTCGTCGCTGCGGTTCAATTTTCTCGGATACGTCTTGGCGATGGGAGGCCAGACGCGGGACGTCACCCGGTGCATCACCGTGATCGGGGAAACGCTGCGTTCGGCAGACACAAAGGGGGGCGAAAACGGCGACTTCTGGGAGCGCGAACAAGACCGAATGATTTACAACGCCGTGGAGGTGGTCAAGCTGGCGACGGGCACGGTGTCGGCTCCCGACATTCAGCGGTTCATCAGTACGGCCGCCAACAGTGCGGCGCAGATTTCGACCCCCGAATGGCAGGCCGGGTTCTGCAATCAGTGCTTGGCCACAGCGTTCGACAAGCCCAAGACGGCGATCGAGGCCCATGACTACCAACTCGCCACGGACTACTGGCTCGGCGAATTCCCGAACATGGCAGATAAGACGCGGTCGTCCATTCTGACCGGGGTCATGGGCATCCTGCATGTGTTCAACATGGGCGTCGTGCGAGAGTTGGTGTCAACGACGACCAATTGCAGTCCGGATGACATGCTGGTCGGCAAGTGGATCATCGTCAACATGGCTCCAGCGGAATGGGGCGATACGGGAGCGTTGGTCGCGGCCGGGTGGAAGTTTCTGACGCAGCGACGGATTTTGCGGCGGCACGTTGGCTCCAGTGACTGCATCAACGTGATTTGGGCAGACGAGTACCACCAGTTTGTGAACAGCTACGACGCGCACTACCTGGCCCAGTGTCGTAGCCACAGGGGCTGCATGGTCGTGCTCTCGCAATCGCTGGCGTCGTACTACGCCGCGCTCAAAGGAGACGCGGGACGGTATCAGGCCGACGCCTTGCTGCCGAACTTCTCGACCAAAATCTTTCACGCCCTCGGCGACGCGAAGACGGCGGAGTGGGCAGCCGGGTTGTTGGGAAAATCCCTGCAAACCTTCGTGGGACTGTCGATGGGGCCGGTGGAGAACGCCACCGAAGCAGTCAGCGGGCGGGCGCGGGTCACGACTAGCACGAATCAACAGTACCAACTCGTCCTTCAGGAAAACATTTTCATGAACGGACTGCGAACCGGGGGCGAAGCCAACGGTCTGCTGTGCGATGCGATTGTCATCCGATCGGGAGAGCCGTTCTCGAACCAGCAGAACTGGCTCTGGGTGTCGTTCCATCAGAAAGGATAGTCCCATGTCAAACGCACAGAGACCCGCAGAGAGCCAGGGCGATGGACTCAGCTTTTTGTACTCACTCTGCTACGTCCATGCCACGACCCTGGCAGTGTTCCTGCGGCGTGATTTTGGGCGTGAGGCACTCGGTCTGAATGCCTTCTTGGCCATGCTGTTAATCCTTGTCTTCTACAGCCTCACCGCAGACCGGGCCGTGTTCGTGTTTTTCGTCTGCTGGCTGGCCGCACAAATCACACAACGGGTGCGCACGTTCCGACTCATCCGAAGCGGCGAGATTTTCCACAGCCGGTACGCGGGCACCCCGTGGCTGGCCATGACGGTTCCGCTCGTGCGAAAGGAGTCCACAGCCAGGGGCCTCATTGAGCCCCTGATCTGCCTGATCGCCGGGGCGTTGCTCTGTCCCGTGTCTGAGAACCTCGGCGGCTTCGTGATGTTCGGTTTATTCACATTCCTGATCCGGAACGGGATTGAACGGGAGATCGTGCGCAAGCGTGTGGAGCAAATGCACGACGCCGAGATTGAGCAGCAGTTTTTGGCAAACAGGTTCAGAAACCCAAGGGAGGATTGACCATGTCAGACGAAGTCGAGGCCCATCGCCCCAAGATCGGGGAAGGTCATCTCGCCGCGATGGGGCGCGCCGGGCTGAAGGAATTGTCGCAAATTCTTCCGGCCTTTCCCGAAGGCGTGCGGCCAGTCGAAGAGGCTGGCCTCGTCGGAAACCCAACTCCGCAAATCGTGACGGCGGAAATGGGCGCATCCAACACGTATCGAGACATGCTCGCCAGTCATGCTGCGCGTGGGCCAGCGGACCAAGAGCGACAGCCAGGACAAGAACGATGAGTGCGACACCAACGCGTGACGAAGTGGCCGTGTCTTTCTGGCCGTGGGGCTTCCTCACCTCAGGATGGTTCCCCTGACCAGCTTTCGCACCGATGACTGGATGCCGCTTCGTCCGCGGGAGGAAGAGCTTGCTGCATCAGGAACAGGAACGCGGCGGTCGGAAAATCGAAAACCTCAATCAGCAGAAGGAGAAAGTCATGACCTGGGTTGATTCCATAGCGTTGATGATCGGTGTGTTTGTCTACGCCATCTACAGCATGTTGAAGTTCGCGAAGGGCAACCCTGCGGTGGGGAGTGCAGCCAATAGTGCGCTCGTCAATCTCATCAACAGGGTCTTCAAAATGTGAGCCGCGCATCAGGAGGTTAAGCAGGAAGCGTTTCGGTTGGCGGCCCTCATCGTGATCGCCTCTCTGCGGCCGATCAATGGCTCCCAGAGGCGCTGATCAGCCTCTCTCAGTGGGCGAAGCGGAGGTCAGAATGCTCAAAGACGTGTGAGAACATCAAGGAACCAAAGGCGAGGGAGGATGATGGAGCTGACCGGCAAAATCATCAACGGACCAACATTGGCGAGTGGGGCGTTTTCCCTCCCCCACTCGCCATCTAACAGGAGATCTGAAAATGGGTGTCTTTGTATGGATAGCGTGTCAGACGGTCCTCGTCGCGGGAATGCTCGTGAGTTGGGTCGTCGGTGAGATCAAGAAGTAGTTGCGAGGCGGGGACAGCCTCCCCGCTGGTCTTGTGAGTGCATCATGACGTTAGAGCAACGCCTGGAGCAGATCGAAGCCATTCTCGTTGAACTGGTACAGCGCCAGCAACGAGAGTGGTATTCGGTCGAAGAGTTTGCGCGGATCGTCGGACGATCCGTGTTTACTTGCCGCGAATGGTGCCGACTCGGTCGCATCAGCGCGTCAAAGAAGAACAGCGGACGGGGTGCCTACACCGCATGGGTGATCAGTCATTCCGAATTGCAGCGGTATCAACGGGAAGGCTTGTCGCCCTCTTGATGAATTGTGCCCGACACCGGCTGTTGAGCATTCAACGGGTCCGGTCACCGGGTGGCTTGGCCCGTATTTCGCAAACGGCTTGACCCTTGTGGTGGTGGATTCCAGTCATGTGTCGTAGCGATCCCCCCAACGATTGCGGTGCCGCAGGAGATGTTCCAGCGAGCATCGTTCCGGCTGGCACACCGGACTGGGTCACTCCAGAACTGATCGCGGAAACGATTCGCATCTGGCAGCCGTACTACGAGGCTCGCCTGACTCCCGACGACGCGGCTACAATGATCCTCAACGTGGGTCGGTTGTACGAGGCGTTTGGTCGGGAGTCGTCACCATGAAGCAATTCGTCGCATTGGCACGAGTGAGTAGTCGAGAACAGGAACGGGAAGGCTTTTCACTCGAAGTCCAGGAAGACGCACTCAAGCGGTATGCCACACAGGCTGGCGGCGAAATCATCAAGCTCTTTCGCATCGCAGAGACGGCGAGCAAAGGGGACGAACGCAAAGCCTTTCGCGAACTGGTCGCCTACGCCAAGAAGAACGCGGGCTTACTGGACGGTCTCTTGTTCTACAAAGTGGACCGTGCTGCCCGTAATCTCTTCGATTACGTCGAACTCGAACGGCTGGAGTCGGAATACGACCTGCCATTCATCTCGGTTTCCCAGCCGACCGAGAATACGCCCGCCGGTCGCATGATGCGGCGGACGTTGGCCAACATGGCCAGCTTCTACACCGAACAGCAATCCGTCGATGTCCGCGAGGGGCTGGCTCGTCGTGTCCAGGAAGGTTGGTTCGTCAATCGCGGCCCCTATGGTTATCGCAACATTCGTAAGAACGGTCGCGGCATGGTCGAGATTGATCCGGTCGCGGCAGACAACGTCCGTCGCATCTTCCATCTCTTCGCGTGGGATCACCACACGCTCGACACGCTCGTCGAGAAACTGGGAGCAGAAGGTCGGCTGTTCCGCGCCTCGATGCCGAAGTTCCCACGAAGCTCCGTTCACAACATCCTGAAGGACCGGGCCTACATCGGGGAAATCGAATTCCGTGGCGAATGGTATCCCGGCAAACATGAACCACTCATCGACCGAGCGACCTGGAACCGGGTGCAAGCTTTGCTCGGAGGCCATGTGTACCAATCGCATGCCCTGACTTATGCGGGTGACATCATTCAGTGCGGGCACTGCGGCCATCCAATCACTGGCGAGCAGAAGACCAAAAAGACGAAATCCGGCGAGCGGTTCTACAACTATTACCGCTGCACCTATTACAACGTCGCTGGTCATCCCCGGACGCGCGTGACGGAGGCCGATCTCGACCGCCAGGTGCTGGCCATCTTCGACAAGATGCACATCGAAGATGAAGGCGTCCGCGATTGGTTCCGCATGGTGCTGGCCTCACAGACGCGAGACGCTCAGGCCGACACCCGTGCCCAACGGGCGGAGTTAATTCGTCAGGAGACGCTCTTGATCCAGCAGCAGGATCGCTTGCTCAACATGCGGTTATCGGAAGACATCGACCAAGAAACGTTCGCCCGCAAGCACACAGAGATGCGGGATCGGCTGGCCTCGGTCAAACTGCAATTGGACGTTCTGGACCGCTCGCACGACGAAATGGCCGAGTTAGCGTCGAAAGTTTTTGAACTTTCTCAAACACTGCGACAGCAATGGCTTACCGCCGATTACGCGGCAAAGCGGCGAATCCTCGAAATCGTGTTTTTGAACTGCTGCCTCGAAGACGCAACTCTCGTCCCCACAATGAGAAAGCCCTTCGACGTACTCGCCGAAGGGCTCATTTCTGAACAAAGTCGGGATGACAGGATTTGAACCTGCGACCTCTACGTCCCGAACGTAGCGCTCTAGCCAAGCTGAGCTACATCCCGATTGGGCGGGCGGATTCTAGCAGCGACCAATGATGGGTCAACCAAGGTTCAGCGAATTGAATCACGGCGACTTGCACGCTGTCACCTGACATCTTGCCGCAGGTTGATACATTGGCCGTCTTCACTTTTAAGGTTATCTCATGCCGTCTGATCAGCCATCGCTTCCGCTCGAACACCGCATCGCTCGTCTTTGTGAACTGCAACCGGGGCAGTCGGGGGATTGCTTTGTATTGCTCTCGAACAAAGAGCGGAGCAAGACGCGCGATGGGCGACCGTACTTTCGCGTGTCGTTTCGCGACGCCACGCGATCCGTCACGACGATGATCTGGCATGACGCGGCGCTGTTTCTCGAATGCGAAGCGAAATGGCAATCGGGCGCGTTCTACAAAGTGCGCGGTCGCTTCACGGAATCCGATTACGGGCCGCAGTTGGAACTGGAAAAAATTCGACCGGTCGAGCCGGGCGATGAGGCTCAAGGATTTCGCACCGGTGATCTCGTCCCG
Organism: Planctomycetaceae bacterium; assembly: GCA_043738805.1. Taxonomy (GTDB): domain Bacteria; phylum Planctomycetota; class Planctomycetia; order Planctomycetales; family Planctomycetaceae; genus SXKJ01. The sequence continues at coordinate 7,141 of JAYUFI010000376.1, forward strand.
GCGACTCGGTTTGATGTGAGTGACATGTTCTCCGAGTTACTCAGCATTGCGACGCAGCAGATCACTGAAGTCCCGTTGCGTCGCTTGGTGATCGAGCTGTTGATGGAACATCAGGAGGAGATTTGTCGGATCGCGGCCGCCTCGCGGAATCATCACGCTTTCACCGGCGGCTTTTTGGAGCACGTGTTGTCGGTGACTCGGACGGCGGTCTTCTTCGCCGACAAGTACGCTGACTATTACCCAGACATGCAGCCGCCGTTGAGCAAGTCGCTGGTCATTGCCGGAGCGATCATGCACGACATCGGTAAGCTGCGCGAGTTGCAGTATCAGCCGCAGGGTTCGACTTACACCGCTGAAGGAAAGCTCATCGGGCACATCTTGATGGGCCGCGATATCGTGCGTGACAAGGCTCGCGAGATTCCTGACTTCCATCCAGAAACGCTACTGCGGTTGGAGCACATCATCGTCGCACATCAAAACCTGCCGGAGTGGGGCTCACCGATTGCCCCGCATACGCCGGAAGCGTTGCTGGTTTTCATGGCCGACGATCTCGATGCGAAGTTCCACGAAGTGGCGATGTGCTTAACGACTCCGCCGTCTCCGGGTGAAGAGTTCACATCACGCGACAACCCGATGCGCCGCGGTTTCTTCCGTGGCTTGACGGCGAATGACACGGAGTGAGACTGATCCCCTTTGTAGCCGAACTCGTGAGAGTTCGGTTGATGGTGCAACGTCCGAAATTTTACGACTTCGGCCACAAAATGACGACAATTGACCAGAAGGGCGGCCTCTGATGAGTTCGAGTTCTCTCAACATCACGACAATCGACTGCACGAAGGAGAGTGCCGAGCGGCTCTTTGAAACGTTGCGTCAAAAACTTTCGCCGCGCGGTGATGTTACTTCCGAAACGGGACGTCAGCGGACGATTGCGTTGTTTGGCGAGCCGCTCACTCCGCAGCAAGTTGTCGAACGCATTTGCGGAGATGTTCGCAACGGCGGCGTGGCAACGATGCTCGAATACTCGCGCAAGCTCGATCGCAAGGAGCTGACTCCCGAAACGATGCGCGTGACACCGGCAGAATTCGAGCAAGCGTTCGCGACCGCCGACAAAGAATTCCTCGCGACGGTCAGCCGCATTCGAGACAACGTGATTGAGTTTCAGAGCAAGCTGCTCAACCAATCGGTCACATTGGTCAGAGAAACGCAGAAAGGCGAGCGCGTCGAGTTGCGGCAACGGTATCTGCCGCTCAAGCGAGTCGGCATTTGCGTTCCCGGCGGAGCGGCAGCGTATCCTTCGACGCTGTTGATGACGGCTGTCCCGGCTCAGGTCGCGGGGGTCAAAGAGATTGCCGTCGTTGTCCCACCGACTGACTTCGGTGGCTACAACCGCGAGTTGCTCGCCGCGTGCAAACTGCTCGGCATCACCGAAGTTTATCGCGTTGGCGGAGCACAAGCGGTCGCCGCGTTGGCTTACGGAGTCGAGGGAATTCCTCGCGTTGACAAGATTGTCGGGCCGGGGAATTTGTTCGTCGCACTTGCGAAACGCTTCGTCTACGGTGAAGTCGACATCGACAGCATCGCCGGGCCGAGCGAGGTCGTGGTGCTCGCCGATGCGTCAGCGCGAGCGGACTTCATCGCCAGCGATTTGATCTCGCAAGCCGAACACAGTCCCGGTTCCGGAGTGCTCATCACTTGGCACGCACCGTTGATTGAAGCGGTGCGAGAGGAGCTTTCCAAGCAACTGAGCCAGCTCGCACGTGGCGATCTCGCGAGACAGAGTCTTGAAGATTATGGCGCGTTGATTCTCGCTCGCGACGAAGACGAAGCGTGTCGATTCTCCGATCAATTGGCTCCGGAACACCTCCATATTTCAACCGATGATCCCGAACGCCTTTTAGCTAAGTTGCAAAATGCAGGGGCAATTTTCATGGGACATCACACGCCGGTCGCAGTTGGTGATTACATCGCCGGCCCCTCGCACGTTTTGCCGACGGGAGGAACCGCACGGTTCGCGAACGGACTTTGTGCGAATGATTTTCTGAAGCGATCGTCGGTGATCAATTACAACGCATCAGCTCTCGCAGCCGTTGCCGACGACATTCGCCGCATGGCTCACGTTGAGGGGCTGACGGCCCATAGTGCGAGTGTCGATATTCGGCTGCGATAGTGGTCAGCGACCTGCCGAAGTCGTCTTTACGTGACATCATCAACGTCGCGGTGATCACACCGAACGTGCGACGTGATTGCAGATCAATTCAAACGCAGCGAGTTCTTGCGGGCCGGCTGTTTTCTCGACAGGTGCCCGGAGTGCGATGAGCTGTCGTTCGACTTCTTCGCGTGACAACAAATGTAATCGAGTCGCCAAGATCGCCGCTTCGAGGACGGCGTGTTTGGCTCGATTGAATCCAAAATGATCGCGCAGGCGACCGACGTGAAGGACGCGAACGTGGATGTCGGTGCGCTCGTGAGTCGTATCGAGCGACTCGATTTCAAACTCGTACCAACGGCAAGCTGATTTCAGAACTTGGCCAGTGATCGTCTCGGCGGGAAACGTTTCGGGGATCTCATCGAGCTTACCGATCGCGGCCTTCGCCAGCAGCAGCACATCGTCGATGACGTGAAACACTCCTTGCGGATGCTCGGACAAGTTGCGGAATGTTTGCGACGTCTGAAACGGACGGAGGTGCAGCCACGTCATCGACTCATCAACGATCGGCCCCATCGGGGCGATGTTGAGCGTGCCGGTTCGACCGATGCTGGTGACGAGACCTTCAAGAATCATCGCGTAAAGCCAACAGAGAAGCTGAAGAACTTTGTGAGGTCGTCTTTCTGTTTCACGATGGGGATGCCCCAGTCGAGTGCAATTGGCGCGGGCCCCATCATCGGGACCGTGATTCGCAGGCCGGCACCGACCGTGGCACGCACGTGATTAAAACCAACTTTGTCTTCCACGGTACCGAAATCTGTGAAGGCAACGGCCGCGATCATTTCGTCGGCGGTCAGCGGAACCATGTACTCGGCACCGGCGAGGAACATCCACTGGCCGCCGATGTAAACCTTGCCGACCTTCGGACTGACGCCGCGATACTGGAAACCTCGGAACGATTGGAAACCGCCTGCGAAGTAACGTTCAAAAATCGGCGTGTCTTTGCCGGTCCACGCGGCTGACATGCCCAACGAAACGATGTGACGCCCGCCGCCATCAGCTCGGCTATGAACGGTGAAGTATTGATGTGCCTCGCCGTCCGCTCGCGGGTATGTGAACGTGCCGAATGCCTGCTCGTAGCCAGCAACGAGGTAATGTCCGGCACCGGGCATGAATTGCGAATCGCGAGTGTCGTGAGCCATACCAATGCGTGCTGACGACAAGAATGTGTTGCCGACCGCACGTTGCAAGATGGCGGGAGTCGGCACTGTTGGGTGAGTCAACGTGATCGACTCCGCACGCACTGAACCGAGAATCGAGAACTCTTGAGTCAGTTGCCGTCCGCCGTTGATGCGGCCGCCTGTTCGCTCTTCCGTCCAGTCGCGATAGAACCGTTTCCAGTAGAAGCCGCTGGCACCGACGCTGTAATCCGTGTCGAGAAAATACGGGTCGGTCCAACTGACGAGATAGCGGCTGACGATGTTGCCAGGAACGGCTTCCGCGCGGAACTGCTGGCCGGCTCCGCGAAACGCTTGACCGTTGCGGAAGTCGTCGAAGCTAGTCGGAAATCGCGTGATGTCGAAATTGTTTTCTTGCAACACGATTGAACCGACCAAGCCGGAGTTGCTGTTCACGCCGACGCCGAACGACAAGCTGCCGGTCTGTGTTTCGGTGACGCCGTAATCGAGATCCAACTGAGCCGGTGGCGGTTCAAAGTAGAGTGGATCGGTCGCACCGCCGCCAAAAGGATGCGTCGCGGGATCGGTCTGAGCCAACATGAACGGCGTCGTATCGAGCGTCGATGTGGCTGTCGTCTCATCGGAGTCATCGGGACTTTGCCCGCGAATCGAACCACTCGTTTGGGCGAGTTGTGAACGACTCTTCGGCTTCTTGTCTTCGACCTTCGAGATGTTGACGCTCGGAGCTTGTGGCCCCGCTCGCTCAAAGAGCTGTCCTTCCAGACGGCGTTTGCTCTGGGCAATCTTCTTCGGGTCAGCGAGATCGCCTGGATGCGTCAGCACGCGGTGTCGGACGGCAGCTTCTCGCGTGTGAGGATTGTCGCCGTTGATATGCACGTTGACGTGCCGAATCGTGTAGACCTGATCTTCATTGACTTGATAAACGAGGTCCATCGTCCCCGGTTCTTCGAGGAATCGCGGAATCGAATCAACGTTCGCAAACGTGCGACCGAGCTTTCCGTAACGATCTTTGATCGCCTCAACGTCCTTGTTCATGAACCGCGCGTTGTATTGATCTCCCGATCGCAACTTGATGTCGGTCGTGAGCTCATCGGTGGAGAAGATTTTGTTCCCCTCCAGAATGAGGTTGCGAATCTTAAATCGCGGACCTTCCTTGATGTGATACGTGACGATCGCGTGCGCCGAGTGATAGCTCAACGGATTAAGCGGGTGCTCGTTGATATCAACTTCTTTTTCGATCTCAGCATCGAAGTAACCCAAGCTGTGGTAGTACTGCTTCAACGCAGAAACGTCGTCAGGCAGCAGTTCCGGCTTGTACTTACCGAGGAACGCGAGTCCGAGGATCGCGGGCTTCATGGTGAGCTTCGTCTTCAGAAGCGACGCGGAGAACGATTCATTGCCATCGAACTTCACCGCACCGACGATGACTTTCGGACCTTCCTTGATGTCGAAGATCACTTGCCGATCTTCGCGCTGATTCCCTTTGAGCAAGCCGACCTTCGTGTAGGGGAAGCCTTTTGTTTTGTAATGCTCTTCAATGCGGCGAATCGCCTCGCGATTGACGCTCACGTCGAAGGGGCTGCCTTCACGCAAGCCGGTGAGTTTTTCGAGATGCTTCGTTTTGATCCGATCGTTGCCGCGATACTCGACCTTCTCAACCATCGGTCGCTCGATGACTCGAAAGACGAGCACAAGCCCCGCGTCGTTGCGGCGATATCGAGGCTCAACACTGAAGAACCAACGAGTGCTATAAAGCGCCCGGACATCTTCACGAATCTGCTGCTCTGCCGGAGGTCGGCCCACTGGCGAATGCACCAGTTTCCGAATCGCTGACGTCTCGATCGTTTCGTTTCCTTCGATCACGATGTCGATGATCGGATCGTTCAATTGCTCGGCGGAGTCATCGCTCAGCGGTAAGCCTTCTTCGCTACCTTTCGGAACCATTTCCTCATCGGGAAGCGGCTCTGCATCGACTCGACGGGCTCGTCGTGACGCGGCGTTTGCAGATTTGGTCGATGGCCTGTCGTCAACCCCCTGTGACTGGCCACGAAAAATCGGGGCAGTCTGACATCCTGCGGCCGCCATCAATGCGGCACAGCAAACTCCGCACAGCAACACCGCGAACCTGCGTGTCTTGCAGACCACGCTTTGATCGCGACAGGTGCCGTCCTTGACACCGCTCATCACGTTGGGTTCCGGCTGAGAGTCGAGGGGATTGGGAGGGGCCATGCAGACGAGAGGCTTGATGACTTCTTCGGAAGGGGGGCGGCTGTGTATCCCAAAACGCGAAACGAGAGCAAGAGGCGTTTGCGGATTCCAACTTGCCAAAATTGTAGAACGGGCACTCTTGCCCGTTACTCCGGCGACGAATGACGGGGCTCCGGCGACGAATGACGGGCAAGAGTGCCCGTCCTACGATTTTCTTAGCGAGCAATTGTTTCCCACATCTCGCGAAACTTTTGCGGGAACAGCCGCACTGCCACTTCCGGAACTTCAATCTGCGGGTGCCACATTTTTTCCCATTCGAGGCTGAACCAACCGGAGTAGCCGTCGGCGAGCAGACTTCGCAAACAGTCGCGTGCCGGGAATTCTCCGCCGCCGAACAGGGCGTAGTCGGCATGTTGATGTCCGGTGTTTATCTGCTTGGCCATTTGAGCCGCTGCCGCAACCTCGGCGGAGACGGGCTGATCAACACGTGGCGGGCGAGTGACCGAATCTTTCCAATGTGTGTGTCGAGTCCACTTCTTCAGCGCGGCCCATGTGTCGGCAACAGCTTCACGATGAAAACGCCACGGATGGTGTGTGTCCCAGAGCACGCCGACTGCCGGGCTGCTGACTCGGTTCATCAACGAGACCATCTTTTCGCTGCGACAGAAGTCGCCGTGAGTCTCAATCAAGACGTCGATACCGAGCGTGCTCGCGTATTCGCCCAACGCTTGCAGCCCGGCGGCAATCCAGTCGAGTTGCATCACTTCGTCTTCGTCGGGACGAATCGAATCGCCGAAGACGCGGACGAACTTCGCATCCAATTCGCGAGCGAGATCGCAATAGGCTCGACCGTTTGCGAGTTGCGTCGCGCGTGTCACCGGACTTGGACTTTCAAAGTGAACCGACGAAGACAAACCGCAGACACGAAACCCGGCGTCGCTGAGTCGTCGCTTTCGTTGCGACAACTCCGATGACCGAAACTCAGGCCGCTTGAGCAAGTCGGTCTCACGCTCGATCAACCGAATCTCGACCCCGTCGTAACCGTACTCAACGCCGCGGACAACGATCTCGTCGAAGCTCCAATCGGGGCAGCCGAGCGTCGAAAAAGAGAGCTGTGGTTGGCCTTGAACGATGTTGCTCACAGACATAGTTGCTGGCCTTTCTGGAACCCGCTAGAAGTTTGCGCGACAGAGCGAAAGATCCAATTACCAAATTCCAATGTTCAATGAAGCCCCAGTTTTCGAACTTCAAATGCGGTCAGTGATTCGAAATTTGGGATTTCCTTGGACATTGAGATCTGAATCTTGGGATTTCGACTACCAACTGCTTTACCACCAAAAAGGATTCTTGAAACATGACTGCTCCGATTCGAGTCGCTGTGACCGGTGCCGCTGGCCAAATTGGGTACGCTTTGATTTTCCGCATCGCTTCCGGCGAAGTGTTCGGGCCGAATCAGCCCGTGATCCTGCACCTCGTCGAGGTGCCTCCCGTGCTGCCCGCTTTGAACGGCGTCGAAATGGAATTGGATGACTGCGCGTTCTCCACGCTGGCCGGAGTCGTGAAGGCAGACAGCGATCACATGGAAGACGGCTTCCGCGACTGCAACGTCGTCATCTGCGTCGGCAGTGTGCCGCGCAAAGACGGCATGGAACGCTCGGACCTGATCCGCATCAACGGCCCGATCTTCACCAAGACCGGCCAAGCGATTCAGAACGCTGCCGCGAAAGACGTGAAGGTTGTCGTCGTCGGCAACCCGTGCAACACGAACTGCCTCATCGCCATGATGAACGCGCCCAAAGTGCCGCGCGATCGCTGGTATGCGATGACCCGCCTCGACCAAAACCGCGCTCACAGTCAATTGGCTCAGAAGGCCGGAGTACCCGTCGGTGACGTTCGCAACTGCAACATCTGGGGCAATCACTCCGCCACGCAGTTCCCGGACTTCTACCACGCTCGCATTCAAGGCCGGCTCGCGACCGACGTCATCAAGGACGACAACTGGCTGAAGACGACGTTCATCGACACCGTGCAAAAGCGCGGAGCCGCCGTGATCAAAGCCCGCGGTGCTTCCTCCGCAGCGTCCGCAGCCAACGCGGCACTCGACACGGTCAAGAGCGTCGTCCGCGCAACCGAACCCGGCGACAGCTTCTCCGCCGCTGTCTGCAGCAACGGAGCCTACGGCATCGACCAAGACCTCATCGTCGGCTTCCCACTGACCAGCAACGGCACGACTTGGAAGATCATCCCCGGCCAAGAACACAACGAGTTCGCTCGCGAAAAGATCAACCTCACGATCAACGAACTGAAGCAAGAACGCGACGTGGTGAAGGATTTGCTCCCGAAATAAAGCCGAGTACTGACAAACGACGGAGCCAGCGA
>JAYUFI010000377.1:0-2138 GCA_043738805.1 Planctomycetaceae bacterium
CTTCATCTTTTACCGTCGAATGGAAAGGGTACGACGAATGGCGGCAAAGAAAATTCGTTGTGACGACAGCATCTATGCCGCCCCACTCCGTGTCTTCCGTGTTCTCCGTGTCCCAAACTTTTCCGGCGAGCCATTTTTAGGACACGGATTACACGGAAGACACGGAGTCGGCTGAAAGGACTTCAGACATCAAGACCGCTCGATGCTCAGCAGCGGAGCGATAACACGCCTCGACCAACGCCATTGTTTTCAGATTGTCCTCACCGCTGATTTCGGGAATCGTTCCGTCTTTTAAAGCACACAATAACTGAGCCATCGGCCCCACAAACGCATCCGGGAACCAGACCTCGTCCCAACGCGGTTGATGCCATTGCCCGGCAGAGGAGGTCGTCGTGTAGTCCAGCGTGCTCGGCGTGCGTTGTGGGTAACTCGGCCAGCCGATCGTACCGCGTGCCATCCCGGTGGTTCCCTCAACACGCCAGCGGATCCCAATGTCGGCGGCGGCACCTTCCAATGCCGGCCCGGCCCAAACATCGTCCCATGAGGCGGCTCGGAATCCGTTCGCGTATTCGAGAATGTAGAGGCAGATGCCGTCGGTGTGCTCGAACTTCTGAGCCGTGCGCGGATCAGTCCGAATGCTGGCGAAGACTCGTTCGGGATCGCCGAAGAGAAACCGAAACGTGTCGAGATGATGAATGCTCATGATCCGCAGCGTGACCCAACCGAGTCGCTGCTGCCACGGCATCCAATGCGGAATCGCCCGCATGTCGATCGACGCGAAAATCGGTTCGCCCAGGTCGCCGCGATCGAGCAACTTACGGCAGGCGCGGATCGACTGGTCGTACCGCATGTTTTGATTGACCGCCAGCACGATTCCCGCCTCTTGGCAGAGACGCACGACCTCACGCGCCTCGACAAAATTCATCCCCAACGGCTTCTGCGCCAGGATGCCGCGAATGTGATCGCCGTGCTGCACCGCCTCACGAACGACATCAAGCTGCACGTCCGGCGGCACCGCGATGTCGACGACTTCGATGCTCTTGTCGGCGAGCAGTTCTCGGTAGTCACCATAAACCGTTGCGAGGCCGTGTCGCGTCGCCACCTCTTCCGCGCGAACTCGCGATCCTGAGCAGATCGCAACCGGATTGAACCCCGCTTGCCGATACCCCACCAAATGGCAATCAGCCATGATGAAGCCGGCCCCGATGCAGCCGATGCGCAGCGACTTGTTGCTTGGGAGCGCGGGACGAAAATCAAGTTCGAGTTGAGACGGAAGATCGCTCATCGTTTTCTCCATTCAAACAATATGCGAACAAGCTGACGTGATTTCATCTCGGACGCAATCATCCGTTCCAACCATCAAGCATTCTTGCAACAAAGCCTTCGCTGTTGGTCCGCCGAGCCGATTCAACGCCCATGCGGCGGCCCCGCGGATCAGTGGTTCGACGTCATTCAACGCGCGCGATAACGCGGGAACCGAGGTCTGGTCGCCGCTGTTGCCGATCGCGATCACCACATTCCGCAATAAGGCCGCTCGGCCGGTGCGGTGCATCGGCGTGCCCACGAACTCAGCCTCGAAACCCGCTTCGTCGAGTTCCAGCAGCCAGTCGATATCCGCTGGATTGAGTTTCGCTCGCGGCTCAAACGCAGCCTCATCGGAAATCGGCGCTTTGCGATTCCACGGGCAGACGTCCTGACACACGTCGCAGCCGAAGATCCAATTCCCCATGAGCGGGCGCAGTTCGGTCGGAATCGGCTGATCGCGCAGTTCGATCGTCAGATACGAAATACATTTTCGCGCGTCGAGCACGCACGGTTCGACGAACGCATCGGTCGGGCAGGCTTCCAAACAGCGCGTGCAGGTTCCGCAATGCGACGTGTTGTGCGGCGCGTCGGCGATCAATTCGACGTCCGTCAGCAACCCGGCCAAAAAGAACCAACTGCCGATCCGCTTGTTGATCAGCATCGTGTTCTTGCCGAACCAACCGAGCCCCGCTTGCCGCGCGAAGTCACGTTCGAGCAGCGGAGCGGTATCGACCACCCCGCGCGTGCGGCAGCCGGGATGTTGTTCGTGCAGAAAGTCGGCGAGCTGTTTGAGCCGCTCGCGCAGGACGTCGTGATAGTCCTGTTTTCCCCAA
>JAYUFI010000378.1:0-5654 GCA_043738805.1 Planctomycetaceae bacterium
TAGCTCTGTAATCATGTCACTATCAACATCACCAAACGACGTCGTCATTCGCTGGCGAATGCGGCGCGACTTGATCGCACAAAGGGATGTTGCGAGCCGTGAGTCTGGCTGGACGCTGAAAGATCCGCTCTCGTTGGCTTATTTTCATTTGCGCGATGCAGAATATGTTGTGTTAGCGATGTTGGACGGAACACACACTTATCGTGGGTTATTAGACATATTAAGTCTCCGCTTTCCGGCCGAACGATGGTCTGTGGACAACCTCAAGCGGTTCTTAGCGTCGTTAATTCAATCTGGCTTGGTGACTTCATTGTCGTCCGGACAGGGGACCAGATTCGCGAATCAGCAGCGATTGGCAACTCGCCGACGTCGAGCCGGGCTGCTGACAAGTTGGCTCGCGATTCGTTGGCAGGGGATTGATCCTGAACCTCTTTTGCGACGCATTGAGCCGTGGACTCGGTGGGTTTATCGGCCGACAACGATCGCGATGCTCGGATCACTCGTCGCGTTTTCTGCGGCTCTGGTGGCAATTCGCTGGGAAATTTTGATCCGACGAATGCCCGATGCAGAGACGCTCTTGGGATTCAGCAACCTGTTACCGTTGGTGTTGGCCTTCGTCGGGATCAAGTTACTACATGAGTTGGGGCACGTGCTGACCTGTCGGCATTTCGGCGACGAGTGTCATGAACTGGGGATTCAATTGCTGATGTTCGTCCCGTTGTTTTACGGGGATGTCACCGATGCGTGGATGCAATCGCGACGGTGGCCACGGATCGCGATTTCGTCTGCGGGAATTGTGGTGGAATTGGTTCTGGCCGCAGTAGCGACGATCTTATGGTGGTGCAGCGTGCCGGGATTTTTGAATTCGATCTTTCTCAATGTCATGCTCGTTTGCTCGGTGAATACGTTGTTGTTTAATGGAAATCCCTTGCTGCGCTATGACGGTTATTATGTGCTGGCCGATTTGCTAGGCATCCCGAATCTGGCGATGCAGTCTCGTTCGGCGGTTTTGTCGGTGTGCGAGCGAGTGCTCATCGGAGCGAGCGATGAAGAGTTGGAGATTGACTTGAAACGCTGGTGGGCGTTGGTCGGATACGGATTTGCGTCGGCGATCTATCGTTGGTTTGTGCTGGCCGCGATTGTGTGGTTCTTGCATCAGCTCTTTGCAGGAATCGGGTTGAGCTTTGTTGCGACAGGGCTATCTGTGATTGCGGTGACGGGCGCGGTGCTGGGGCCGGTGCGTGAGTTTTCTCGACGGGTTCGCTCACATTGGGAGAGTCAGACCGTTCCGCGCCGACGAATGGCTCGCGGATGTACGGGGCTGGGGCTCATTCTGATTGGCTTGTTATTCATTCCGTTGCCGTACTCGGTTCGAGGTCCGTTTGTCGTTTATCCGGCAGACGCTTCGCCTGTGTTTGTGACTATCCCCGGACAACTTGAGTCCACCGTCCGAGCGGGACAGACGATTGACTCTGGTGAAGTGATTGGACGGCTCACGAATCATGGCTTGCAATTACAGCTTGAGCGGCAGCGGAGTGAGGTTGCTCGGTTGGCCATGCGTCTGCAGCACTTGGAAACGCAACGAGGAGCGAGCGAATCAAGCTCCATGCGGCTGCCGGCGGCTCGCGACGCATTCGCGAGTGCTCAGCGACAATTGGAACAACTCAACGTTGAAGCCGAGCGTTTGCAAATTGTTAGTCCAACCACGGGGACCGTGTTACCGCCCCCGAACATTACGCGAACATCAATATCTGCGGACTCACTGCCAGAGTGGATCGGAACTCCGTTGGATGCCGTGAATCGCGGAGCAACAGTCAGAGAGCAGACGTTGTTGTGCTATGTTGGAGATGCTTCCAAACGGGATGCCCTGATCTTGATCGATCAAGATGCGGTCGAATTCGTCCGAGTCGGCCAAAAAGTTGGCCTGCAATTTCAATCATCGCCCGGCCACGTTTGCGAAGGACTCGTCGAAGAAATCGCGACGTCACGATCTGATGCTCTGCCGCGCGAAATCATCGTCAGCCGCTTAGCAGCAAACCGCAACGGGAAGTCGGGGCCGTCCGCCGAGGTGAACTATGAAGTCCGTGTCCGACTCACCTCAGAAGTCGCCGCGTCACTCTACTCACCAGGCCGAGGCCGCATCCGTTGCGGCTGGCTCTCGCTGGGATCGCGTTTATGGCGACTTCTGCGGCACACATTCTCAACCGAACTGTCGTCCGTTCGTTTTGATGATGACATCCATTCGTCATTGAATTGGGATTCAATCTCCTGAATCGTCATCACTTGCCGCAGACTCGGCGGCTGACCAGAATCGCCCGCTGTTTTGAATTTCGAGTTTCGGGTTTGGGATTTTCTTAGAAGGTGACTTCATGCCGTCGTGTGTTTTGGCTTATTCGGGTGGACTCGACACGTCTGTGATTCTCTGTTGGCTGCAAGAGCAAGGTTACGACTGCCACGCGGTGTACGTGGACCTCGGCCAGCCGTGCGAGGATCGCGAGGCGATCATGCAGAAGGCGAAGAATTGCGGAGCGAAGACTTCGCAGGTCGTGGATGTGCAGGAAGAGCTGTGCCGCGACTTCGCGTTTCCGATCATGCAGTTTCAGGCGAAGTATGAAGGCTGGTACTTGCTGGGAACGTCGATCGCTCGGCCGCTGATCGCGAAGGAGTGCGTCCGCATCTGCCGCGAGGTCGGGGCCGAGGCGTTCGCTCACGGAGCCACCGGCAAGGGGAACGATCAGTGCCGCTTCCAGCTCGCGGCCGAGGCACTCAACCCGGCGGTGCAAATCATCGCGCCGTGGCGGATTGAAAAATACCGAGCCGCGTTTCCCGGCCGGACGGCGATGATCGACTACTGCGCGAAGAAAAACATTCCGGTGAAGGCGTCGGTCTCGAAGCCGTACTCGTCGGACGAGAACTGTCTGCACATCAGCTATGAAGCGGGGCAGCTCGAAGCGCTGACGACCAACGGCGTCGAATTGGTCGAGCTCGGCATGTGCGTCACGCCGATGGCCGCTCCCGACAAGCCGGAGACGCTCACGATTCACTTCGAGTCGGGCGTGCCGGTGTCGCTCAACGGACAGAAGAAGTCGGCGTTGGAGATGGTCAAGGAGCTCAACACGATCGGCGGCCGGAACGGAGTCGGCATCATCGACATGGTCGAGAACCGCTTCGTTGGCATGAAGAGCCGCGGCGTGTACGAGGCTCCCGGCATGACGATCCTGTATCACGCTCACCGCGTCGTCGAGCAACTGACGATGGACCGCGACCTGATGCACCTCCGCGACCGCCTCGCCCCGGAAGTCGCCGAGATGGTCTACTACGGCTTCTGGTATCACGCGAAGATGGACGCGCTGCTGGCTTTCAACCAAAACGCTCAACGCCACGTCACCGGCGACGTCACGCTGAAGCTCTACAAAGGCAACATCATCACCGCCGCTCGCAGCAGCCCCAACAGCCTCTACGACGAAGGCATCGCTACGATGGAAGGAGGCGGCAGCTACAACCAAACCGACGCCGAAGGGTTCTTGCGGATTCAAGGATTGCCGGGGCGTGTGCAGGGGCGAGTGACGCCGAGAAGCTATTAACCAGGATGATTCACGGTCTCATTGAAGGCCGAATAATCCTAATTAAGTGGCCACTTGTATTAAGCCGCCTCTCGCGGCGGGAAGCGGCTTACCTGCCGTGGCGATTGACTACGGCGTACTCCTTGGCTGTTTGCGAACGCTGTCGATGACACGATCCGCCACAACTGTCGCAAGCAGATCGTTGCCGCGTTGGTTGTAGTGGCAGAAGTAGTCGCAATAGATCGTCCCCGTTTCCTGAGCGAACAGTTGCGTCAGGTCGTAGAATCCCACCCCCTCTTCGTGAAGCCGTTCCCCTTGCTCGATCATTGTTGGATAGCCGCGTGCGACAGCCGCTCCGTAATCTTGATCTGGGACAATGTAGTTCTTCAGTTCTTCTTCGCTGAGCGGTTTCGAGCCAGAGTAGTACTGATTGGGTTGCAAGAAGTGCAGATACCGAATCCCGCGAGCTTGGCAGATTTGGTGCATCAGTTGAGAACTTTTTACCCAGACCGCAATGACTTGCTGATACATCTCGTCTTCATTGTCGTAGGTCTGATTGGGGCCACAGCGTGCAAAAGCTCTTCCCGATTGCTCGCCGTGCTTTCTCAGCTCGATTGCGAGATCGGCCTGTGACCGTTTGAGCCATTCCTCACGCACCGTCCAGATGAGGTTCGCAGTCCAAGTACCTCGAAACCACGATGTCGTGATCCAGCCGGCCCATTCGCGCCGGGTGGCACGAATTTTCAACAACCGATAGGAGGTTGAGGTGACGCGCGGATCAACCACGTCTTGCAGTCTCGCATCCCAGGATCGGGGATAAGCAGCGAACACCTTGCCCCGATCATTCTCCGCAGTTGGCAAAGCGATCTCGTTATAGCCGTCGATATTGATCAACACGTCGAACTCGGCCCCCAATGTCAGCAAGAAATTCAAGGCCATCAAACTCTGCGGCTGCTTATAGCCCGACAGAGCCAGTCGCACGAAACGGATTTCGCGACCATGAAACTCCGGGGCCGATTCCAGTCGTTCGCGAAACGCCTTCTCGCCGTGCAACGACATCTGCTGCGCCACTGATCCGCCGCAAACTCCGACGATGAACTGCTGGTCTGACTTCCGATAGATCGACGTTCCGTCGTCCACAAATCCCAGATGGTTCACCGGGACTTGTCGGCCTCCCATGAACGAGCCTGGATTCACTCCCGGCGTCAACACCCAACCGAGATACGGGTGGATGGCTTCCGTGTCATCCCCCACGGAGAGTCCATTGAGGGACACCTCGCTCTGAAGATGTTGCAGATTCTTGATGCTCGCTAACTTGTTGAAGTGCAAGATTGCTTGCCAAGACAACAATTCGAGAAGGCAAAAAACCGCAGCCCCAACCACGACGCAATACAACCAACGTCGGGCACGCTTAGCTTTCGTCGGCTGCGTTCGCTGGCCAATCTGAGGTTGATGATTGCATTCCCCGGCGGCCAGTTGTGGATCGAGCGATTCCATGTCGCACCTTGCTAAATTCGGGTTGCTTCGACTTTAGATGACTCGGACTCGCCGCACATCGCCAACAAAGCCGCCGGCATCCGTTGCAGTTTTCCCGTTCGGTCCACGCAGGCGAGTGTGCTGTGGCCGGTGCAGAGGAGCGTGCCGTCACGGAAGAGTTCGTACTCGTGTTCGAGTTTTGCTTCGCTCGCGGTGGTGATGATCGTGCGCAGCGTTAGTAGATCATCGTAACGCGCTGGCGCTCGGTATCGGCAATCGAGCTTCGCAACGACGAGGAACAAGCCTCCTTCTTCCATGGCTCGATAGTCGCCTCCTTGAGCACGAAAGAGTTCCGTGCGACCGACCTCGAAGTATTTGAAATAGTTCGCGTGATGCAAAAAGCCCATCGCGTCGGTTTCGGAGTAACGGACTCGGAACTGGGTGTCGTGTTGGAGCATGGCTGATTTTTCTGTTTCTTCTCAACGCAAAGTCGCGAAAAACGCAAAGGTTCGTAAAGAGTGACAACGATTGATCTCGCGGCAAAGCCGCAGGTACGTAGCCGTCATCGCTCCGCGTGACGAGCCGGTCGCTTCACTGACGTGTTGGTGAGCAGTC
>JAYUFI010000379.1:0-15050 GCA_043738805.1 Planctomycetaceae bacterium
CTCGGCCAGAGCCGCACTTCGACGTCTGGCAAATGCCGTTCGAGAATCGCCAACACACCCGGCGTATGCGCGATGTCGCCGATGTTGACCGTCTGCCACGACGATCGCAGCAACAATCGCGGCGGCCGTTGTTTGTCGTTGCCTCGCGACAGCGCGGCGCGGGAGGCCGCCAACACGGCACACATTGTACGGAGAAACTGACGCCTGTTGTTCATGGCCGCAGCATCGTGATTCCGAAGTCACCATTCAATCCACGCCGTCGATGAGCCGCGTGAAGCGTCATTGTTGCCGGCGTAAACTCGAATGCCGGTCGATACGATGCCAATCGGTGAGGGGCCAGCGTGAAGAACTATTTGACTTTTCTGATGGCCGGTACATTCTTCTCGACCGTCGAGGAGTTTCTAACTGTCGTCGTGCTGAGACACGACGTTCCTGCCTACGTGTTTACTCTGATCGTTCTGTTTCCCGTGTTCCTCACGTTTGTGTTTCTCTCCGGACGCATCATCGACCGTGTGCTGCACGATCGCCCATTTCGCGATCCAGCGCACTTCGTGGCCTATGCGGCCATTGGGCTGCTCATCGAGTGGTTTGCCATTGGACTTTCGCCTTGGAGTAACCCCGATGCGAATCACCTCCTGGTGGCCCTCTTTCAGTTGGGAATGTTCAGCTTCTGGGGAACCGTGGCCTTTGCGCCGAGGCTCTTCATTCGCAGCGACGACTCCTCGGTGAGGGCGCGGCGGTCGATCCTCCGCTTCTACTTGCCATATTTCCTCGTCGTCTACTTGGTGGCCTTGACGGTGCCGGAACAGCTCAGGTTTGCCGCAACGATCATTCTCATCCTCGTCGGCTATTACGTCGTGGTCATCCTCTTGGCCAGATACTTCCGGCAGTCGTTGCTCGGTCTGCGCTTGGAGATTTCTACGCCTCCTAATCCGCAAGATGCTTAGCCTCGATGCAACTGTCTCTGGCAATCGTTGGCGATTGTCGGTACTGACCGGCTTCGGTGTTGATAATCTGATCCTCGCGAACTGATGATACGAAAAAGCCCACTGGCTCGCACCAGTGGGCTTTTCTCATTTCTAGTTCAGCGTCGCGAACTGTCGTTCGACGTTGGCCGTCTCTTGCAGCAACCGTTCGATTGACCAAGTCTCGGTCGCAAGCCCAGCGGCAACGGCTGGCGTACTCTTGATCGTCGAGTGAACTCGGCACCAATTGTACCAGACGTAATAGAGGCTCAGCATCGCGTCGTGGTTCTCCCACTTCTTACTGTGAGCGTTGGTCAGCCTTGCCATGCGGCGAACGTGCATGCGCGTCGAGAGGTTGTGTCGCTCAACGATGCTCGTGCAAATCCGCGACGTGTTTGGATTCCAGCAAACGTGTTTCTTCTCCGTCTTTATTATGGACGGCGGAGAGTACCGCCGTCGTTCTTTCTCCGATGGATTTGAGTAACTCTTGACGATCTGCGCGAAGTCCAACTGATCCCCGAACGTATCCGGAATCGCTGTGCGGTAAGGTCCATAGCCGTCCGTTGACAGTTGGAAGCGTCCCGACGTCGCCATCTTCAGCTTCTCGGAGAACGTGATGGTGTTGTCCGGGTCGCGTTTGCCGAGATGAAAGGCCAGGACCATCTTGGTTGTTCGCTCAATGGCGGTGAAGACATAAGCATCACCGACTTCCGGGCCGTAGTTCTTGAAGAAAGCCGTCTTCTCTTTGCAGAAGATGAAGCCCCACTGCTCATCAACTTCCACGTCATCGACCGGGTATCGGTAGACGTTGAATGCAAGAAAGTCTTTGCACTGCTCTGGAAATAACTTGCGACGAATCGCACTGTCCGGTTATTTCTTTCGCAACTCACTTTTTAACAATATGTTGCAGTGATTACTGCAGTGAATGTAAACACCGCTCTAGTGATCCACTAACTTGATCTTGTTCGGTTTTGGCCTTTGGGGGATGAATTGAACTTGCAGTTGGGTTCTCCAAGCAGGAGCCAGTTATAGGCACGGATGCACAAGTCTGTTGTGCGGTTGTCGGTTTCGGAACGAGTGGAGTTGGAGGCCTTATTGGTGAATCATCAAGTGGCTTAAAGATCGTTCGTTGCGGGCGCGGATGCTGATGGCCCGGCTTGGCCCGATTCGCAGATTGTGGAGGCGTTCGATATCGCGATCATGACCGTGGCTCGGTTGCGACAACGGTGCGTGCTGGAAGGGCTCACGGCGGCCTTGGTGCCTCGTCCACGTTCGGGGAACAAGCCACGGACGTTCGACGGTGCGCTGAGGCGCAGTTGGCCGCGCTGGCCTGTGGCAAAGCTCCGGATGGCTGTGCGAAGTGGACGTTGCAATTGTTGGCGGACAAGCTGGTCGAACTCGAAATCGTGTCGGCGATCAGCGATGAAACGGTACGTCTGACGCTCAAAAAACGAACTCAAGCCGTGGCTTCGCGAGCAATGGGTCATTCCGCCCGACGCCAACGCCGAGTTCGTCTGCCACATGGAAGACACGTTGAATGTCTATCAGCGAGCGTATGATCCGAAGCGTCCCGTGATCTGTTTCGACGAAGGGACCAAGCAGTTGGTCAAGCATGTCACGGAACCGATTCCCCCGTCCCCCGGCCAGCCGGAGATCATCGACTACGAGTACGAACGCAACGGAACCGGGAACATGTTCCTGCTGTCCGAGCCACTGGCCGGCCGCCGCAAAGTCTTGGTGACAGCACAGCGAACCGCGATCGACTATGCGGAAGCCATTCGTTACTTGGTCGATGTGATGCACCCCGAAGCCGACAAAATTGTGCTGGTTCAGGACAATCTCAACACGCACAAAGTCGCGTCGTTGTACGCCGCGTTCTCGCCTACCGAAGCCCGCCACCTCATCGACAAGTTGGAGATTCACTACACCCCCAAGCACGGAAGTTGGCTCAACATGGCCGAGATCGAACTGGGTATGCTCGGTCGCCAATGCCTCGATCGGCGAATTGCTGACCTGGCAGCCCTGAAGTCCGAAGTGGCCGCCTGGGAACTGGCTCGCAACGCAGAACAAGTCCGAATCAACTGGCAATTCACCACCGCCGATACTCGAATCAAGCTCAAAAGACTCTCCTCAATCATCGAGCCGATTAACTTAACGTTGGCGGACTGCTAGCGCTTTGTCGCTTCTTGATTTTCGGATAGACCGAGATGAGCTTGCATTGGGGTGCGCGTCTCAAAAGTAGGTAGTTCAAGCCGTGACCGTTCACGGTCAGGGCTCCCAAGGTGTGTGATGATTTCGCAACATTCAGGTTGGATGTGGGCGAC
The DNA here is from genome assembly GCA_043738805.1 of Planctomycetaceae bacterium. Classification (GTDB taxonomy): domain Bacteria; phylum Planctomycetota; class Planctomycetia; order Planctomycetales; family Planctomycetaceae; genus SXKJ01. The sequence continues at coordinate 3,290 of JAYUFI010000379.1, forward strand.
ATCAATCACCCTGGCGGTGACAAGGATGTTGCTCGATTCGGTCTTCAAGAATTTTCTGTTGCGGAACCCCTTTTGTGTGATGGCTCGGGCGGCTTTGGAACGGAAGCTTTCGGTCAATCGGCTGGATGCGTTGTTTCGCGAAGTCGCCAGCGTGCAATACGAGCGCGACCTGCTCTTTTCCGGATTGGTCGAATTGATCGCCCGCGTGGTCACGTGCGTCGATCGCTCGGTGTTGAAATCGTCTGAGTCGCCCAAGGAGGTGCTCGGCGTTTCTGACGAAGCCGTGTCTCAGAAGTTGCTGGGCATCGAGACGTGTGTTTCTCAAGCCTTGGTGCGTGACAGTTTTCGCGAGGCGTCGGCGGTGCTCACGAAGCTGGGCGTGGTCGAGACATCGTGGGTGGTGAAAACGCCCTCACCAATGCCGATCTTTGATTGCGGCTCCGCCGACTGATGAAAAGGGAAAAGATAAACTTACGGAGCATTCAATCGAAACCTCTCCCTGGCCTTCTGCCTGATCCGTGTTTCATCCGTGGCCAAGCCCAAGAAACTTTTTCAGCCAAGGATGAAGCACGGATTAGGAATCGAGCCTTTGTCCGAAAGATGCATTTTTTGCACGCATCTTTTTGGTTACGGCTCTGCTGCCTTGTGAGCACCTCAATGGCCAATGGCCTCCCCGTCTCCCGACTTCGTCTCGCCCCCTCGACCATGATTCTCCTGCGGCTATACTCCCTCCACCCAATGGGGCAGGAACTGGATTTACTTAGCAAGGATGACGGTCGTGCTCGAACAGAAGACGTTGCATGAGAAACTGACTGAACTCACCAGCAACTTGTGGTGGAGTTGGCAGTCGGGGTTGAATGAGATTTTTCGCGCGATCGATCAACCGTTGTGGTCTGGGAATGGTCACAACCCGGTGGTTCTGTTGGAGGCCTATCCGCCGCAGAAGTTGGAGAGCCGCGCGCGAGAGTTGGGGCTGCATTCGCGGATCAACTACGCGTATCGTCGCTGGCACGAATACATGGCGTCCCACGATACGTGGGGAGCAACGCGAGCAGGGATTCTGAATCATCATCCGGTGGCGTACTTCTCGGCGGAGTTCGGATTGCACGAGTCGATGCCGATTTACTCCGGCGGCCTCGGCATTCTGTCGGGCGACCATTTGAAGAGTGCGTCGGACCTCGACATTCCGCTCGTTGGTGTCGGTCTGTTGTATGGCGAGGGCTATTTCTCACAGCACTTGGATGCGAACGGTTGGCAGCAGGAAAGTTACAAGACTTTGCATCCGGACAAGCTGCCGTTGAAGCCGGCGGTTGGTCGCGATGGTCAGCCGGTCGTGATCTTTGTTGAGACGCGAACTGGAAAAATCTTTGCTCGCGTGTGGGAAGCGAACGTCGGTCGCGTGCGATTGTTTTTGCTCGACACGAACATCCCGAATAACACGGACGAAGATCGCCGCTTGACCGCTCGGCTGTACGGCGGTGATACGCGCATCCGCATTCGGCAAGAGATCATGCTGGGGATTGGTGGCGCGCGAGCACTCGCCGCGATCGGCATTCAACCAAGCGTGATTCACATGAACGAAGGGCATTCGGCGTTCGCTCCGCTGGAGATTATCCGCGAGCGGATTCAGGACGACGGTCTGTCGTTCGATGCGGCTCTTCGAGAAACCGCCGCGAGCTGTTGCTTTACCACGCACACGCCGGTCGAAGCGGGACACGATCGCTTCGACGCGGGCTTGATCAACGAGCATGTCGGCCCGTTGGGCGATCAATTGGGACTCAGCCACGATGCGCTGATGGGCTTGGGGCGAGTTAATCCGCAAAACCCGTCTGAGTCGTTCTGCATGACGGTGTTGGCGTTCAAGCTGAGTCGCAAAGCGAACGCCGTTTCGTCGCTGCATGGTGTCGTCAGTCGCCGCATGTGGGCGAGCTTGTGGCCTTGGCAGAGCGAAGAAGAAATTCCAATCGGTCACATCACCAACGGTGTGCATGTGCCGACGTGGCTCGCGACTCAGATGCGCGTGCTGTACGACCGCGTGCTCCCGGTGAACTGGCACAATCACACCGGCGAACCCGGCGTGTGGGCGGGCTTTGAGCAAGCGACCTCTGGCGAATTGTGGGAGACGCATCAATCGTTGAAGAATCAGCTCATCGGCTTCACGCGACGCCGATTGGAAACTCAATCGCGTCGCAACGGAGCGAGCGAAGAGCAGCTTGCCGAAGTGGCGAACGTGCTCGATCCGCGAGCGTTGTTGATCGGCTTCGCGCGGCGGTTTGCTCCGTACAAGCGGACGGACCTTATCATGCGCGAATTCGAGTTGCTGGCCGATCTCGTCAATGACTCACAACGGCCGGTGCAATTCATCTTCGCCGGAAAATCGCATCCGCGCGACGACAACGGCAAGGCGATCCTGCAGCGTGTTTGGCGAGCGACTCAAGAAGGCCCACTGAAAGGGAAGGTCATCTTCTTGGAGGATTACGACATCAATCTCGCGCGGCATTTGGTTCAAGGAGTTGACGTTTGGTTGAACAACCCGCGACGACCGCTTGAAGCATCCGGCACGAGCGGCCAGAAAGTGGTTCTCAACGGCGTGCTGAATCTGTCGATTCTCGACGGCTGGTGGGCGGAAGCCTACGACGGCCACAACGGCTTCGCGATCGGAACGGGCCGCTCGCACGTCAACGACGGAATTCAAGATGACCGCGATTGGCGCAGTTTGATCGACGTCTTACGCAACGAGGTCATCCCGATGTACTACGAACGAGACGCCGATGACCTGCCGCAGCAATGGATCAGGCGCATCAAACGTTCGGTGCGGACGCTCGGCTGGCGATTCAACTCAGATCGCATGGTGATGGACTACGTCAACCAGTGTTACGTCCCCGCAGCAGGTGGGTTGTCGAGCCAGATTCCCGTGTTGTGATGCTAAAAACCGTCCGAGAAGATTTTGCGTTCGCCGCAGCGCGGAATTAGTATCGCCCGACGCTTATCGAAGTGGGAGAAAACTGATGGCGATTTCACAAGCGGAATTAGACAGCTTTCATCGGTTCGCGACCGACCAATTGAATTGCTCCGACGACAGACTCACTCTCGAAGAGTGTGTCCGAATGTGGCGTGAAACGGACTATTCGGATTCGGTGCGTGACGTCCGAAGCGGTCTCGCTGAAGTCGCCGCTGGGCGAGTTCACTCCTTGGCGGAATTTGATACCGAAATGCGATCGCTGCTTGGGATGACTCCGTGAAATACGAAGTTGTCCTCACCTCAACCGCTCGCCGACAAGCCAAAGATGCGGTGCAATGGTGGGCACGCTATCGGTCCAAGCAACAGGCTGAGCGTTGGTACGACCAACTATTTCGTACGCTGTCGCAGCTTCAAACCGACCCAGAACGCTTCCCTTTGGCCCGCGAGTCTGCGGACTTTCCGTTTGAACTTCGAGAGATGACTCATGGGCTTCGAGCGTCGAAAACTCACCGCATTTTGTTTGGTATCGACAACAAAACCGTAACGGTGTTCGCAATTCGGTACGTTGCACAAGACGATGTGTCGTTCGATGATTTGTGATCCTCTGCCGGTTTGGAAAACCGGACTACTGTACTAATCCCTTCGTTAGTTCCATAAACGCCGTTTCGAGGTTCACTTCTTCTTCGCGGAAAAGTGTCAGCTTGAAGCCGTTTTCTAAAAGCAGAGTCGGCAGTTCACTGTAATCGAGAACTTCGGCGTTGAGCGTGGCGTAGATCGTACCGTTCTTGATGTCGAGCGAATTCACGCCGCTGTGTTGTTGCAGTAACGCGGCAGCCGCTTCGGTACGCTCTTTCACGCGGATCAGCAGCAGAATGCTGCGACGCGCTTTCCGCATGACCTCTTCGACGAGGCCGTCCACGATGAGATGCCCCTTTTCGATCATGCCGACTCGTGTGCAGACATCGGCAAGTTCCGGCAGGATGTGGCTGCTGACGATGACTGTCTTCTTCATCTCACCGAGCTTCTTGAGCAGGTTGCGGATTTCGATGCGGGCGCGCGGATCGAGCCCGCTGGCCGGCTCATCCAACAGCAGCACTTGCGGTTCGTGCAACAACACGCGAGCCAGCCCGATGCGTTGCGTTTGTCCGCGCGATAACTGGTTGACCATCGCGTCTCGCTTGAAGGACATGTCAACGAGTTCCAGTTTCTCTTCGCAGACCTTGCGTCGTCCGGGGCCGTTGATGCGATATGCGGCGGCGAAGAATTCGAGATACTCGATAACCGTCATGTCATCGTACACGCCAAAGAAGTCGGGCATGAAACCGACCAGCCGGCGTATTTCTTGCGGATGCGTGTAGATCGACTTACCGCAGACATACGCCTCGCCGTAATCGGGGCTGAGCAACGTCGCGAGCATGCGCATCGTTGTCGTCTTGCCGGAGCCGTTGGGCCCGATGAAGCCGAAAACGTCCCCTTCGGACAACTTCAGGTTGATGTTGTTGACGGCGATCAGATCGCCGTAGCGCTTCGTCAGTTGGTTGGTTTCGATCACGGCGATTTCGTCTCGCTGGGTGCGGGCGTGTTGTTGGGAGTTTTCGAGAGACCGCTTCAAGACCAGCGCGAATTGCGAGTGAGTGGTAATCAATACCGAGAAATGGACCACTCGCTGGCGCGTCGTGCGAATTTTGAAACCACCTCTAGGACTTTGGTTTCGTTGGCTCTGGCTGTGTTTCTTCTGGCTTTGCTTCTTCGGGAGCGGCCTGAGACGCTTCAAATTTCGGTAGCACTCGGAATCCCGATGCGTCCGGATTTTCTCGCTTCACGGGGAGCAGAAGTCGCACGTAAGCATGATGCTTCGTTGGCTGACGAGTTTCTCCATTGAACTTCCATACGGTCTGCGGTTCCGGAATGCGAGCCATCAAGATGGCTCGATCCAGCGCGATGAGCGGCGTGACATCGAAGGCGCGGAGGCTCGCATGATCAAGCCCTGTGTAAGCCTTGCCGCCAGCGGCTTCATGCAGCGTCATCATTTGCAGGATGTCGCCGGTGTCGAGATCCAGCGAGTTGTAACGTTCTTGTTCGATCAAGATGTCTTCGGACGTTTTCTGCTTCTTGTTTTCCAACTTTGTCCGTTTGGTGCGAGTCAACAACCCGCGCATCTCGCGGCCATAAACGTTCGAGCTTGTTGGGTTCCACGGTTGGTTGGGTTCCCATGCCTTAGCTTTTTCACCCGCCGATGAGTGTGGCACGAAAATTCGTCCCTCGAAAGCGACAATCCAATCGTGCAGCGTGAATGGGAAGTGATGCACAATCTCGCCAGCGAGATCGTTCGCTGCGAGCGTTGTCAGCCGACATTCCACCAACGGTTGCGGCACCACCCAGCGAGCTTCTGAAGTGAATGACTTCGAGGACCATTGGCCGAGCGGGATGTCGTGGAGAGTCAGTCGATCGAGTGATGAGCGATATTCAGAGTGACCAAGATCGAAACCGCTGGGTCGATAGAGACCTCCGGGGCCACTTTCCGGAAAGCCCAGCCAACTGACTTGAGCGGCCGGGGCCGAAACATCCGAGAGGTGGTTTTGATCTTGGGGCGGTCGCGCCACGGCTTCGACTCGACACCGCTGGTTCTTCACGGAATACGTCGTCGCCCAAGATCGCGAGATGACCTCTTGCCGATTGACATCCACATCGACAACATCCAGTTGCGTCAGTTGTTGGGCGTCACCGTTGACCGATCGAGCGAATAAGAGCGTACCGATTGCCGCCACTCCGACCAATAGCGGGAGCGTGAGCCAAGTCCAAGATGGTCGGCGGAGCAGCTTGTGAACGATGACAAAGTCGATCGGCCCGATCAGTAAGCCATAAGCCAAAAGCAGTCCCAACACGCCCCACAACGAAGGGCGCGCGATTCCGGGGACTTCGACGGCAGCCGCTCGCCACTGTGAAGCCAAGTCGGTGATACCGCTTTGTGACAGCCGAGTCACTTCGGACGATTTGGCATTGGCCGAATCGTTTGATCGAAAGACAAGCCGTTTGAGTAAAGTCGATCGGCCTTCCCAACGTGACAGCGGCAGTTGAGCTAGATCGAGTCCGATCAATGTCACCTGTCCAAAGCCGAAACTCGCTCGCGTGAGCAACGGACCTTCGAGACATCCCGCGAGCTTGCGGCCTTCCTTCACACTGAAGATCGTCACTGGCGTCAACTTCGACGACGGAATTTTGCGACTGAAAACCGTGAAGCTTTCCACACCGCTCAAATCGTTGGTGCGAGTTCGCTCGCGAACATCAACGACATCAGCCAGCCATGCGGACCATCGCGTTTTTTGAAACTCATCACGGTCGGTCGTCACCGACAGCAGCACTTGTCCGCCACGACGCAACCAGCGTTCTAATTCGACGGCCGCTTGATCGCTCAGCGGAACGCGGCTCGAAATCAGAACGCCGTCAATGCCATCCATGGCCCACGGGATCTCCGCCAACTTCGGCCATTCAGTGGCTCGAACCGCTTGTACTTGCGACACACTTTCCAAGAGCGGCGTATTGAACCCGACTTCCAACCAGCGATGCACTGCTTGTCGCAAGAAGGAGACTTCCTCGGAACCTTCCGTCGGCAACGAGGAGAGCCGTCGTTCACCGACAATGCGTCCGTCTCGGTCACGCAGTCGAACGAGAACATTCGCGTCGAGTCGCCCGCTCCGAAATGTGCCGGTCCATTCCGCCACGTCTTGGCGAGTCGTTGTTTTCTGTCCTTTTGTTCGCTGCAAGGGATAGACAACCTGCATGCCATCTGGATCAATGGCTTGCACTTCGCAAGCGTCAGCATCGGCTTGTTGGGACTCGACACGCACTGGCGTCCAACAGCCCACTTTTGTCTGTCGTTCAAAGCCGAAGTCGATCGGCAGGTCTGCGGCGAAACTTTGCACTACGGAGAAACTGGCCAACAATGCCGCGCACAACCCGATACCGACCCCGTGCCGACTCGAAACATTCAATAAGTTCAACGAAACCAACTTCATGAAGCCGTGACCGACGAGAGTTCATGGTAAAGAAAAAAACGTGGCCGACGTAGACTCGTCAACTGACCGCTGGCCACAAGGGCGGCGGATGATACGACACTCACCGCCGAACCGTGAGCGCCAACAGCCGAATTCACCGAAGTCTAACCGACTTTCGGTGAATGTGAAAAACCGCGCCTTCAGTCTCGTCAGACGTGTTGTCAATCTGGACTTCTCGGCCCAGGTCATCGACGAGACGGTGTTAGACGTGCGGCACGTCCTGGATTTTTTCCGAATACTCTGCCGGAATGGCGATCGAAACCAACGGCTGATGAGCGCGGCACAGGCAGCACACGGTCTTCAAGCGTCCGTGTGCCAAGCGAGTTGTGCCGCGCCAAAATTCGATTTCATAACTCAATGACTTCACCCCTTTGCGAATCACACTGAGGCGAACTTCTAACTCATCTTCAAAATACGCCGGTGCTTCAAACGAGCAAGACGCGGAAACTCGCGGCCAGCCGATCACGGCACCGTCTGGTTGCTTCTGCATAATGCTTAAGCCCAGCGACCGAAAAAAGGCGTGCTCGGCCTCTTCCATGTAACGGTAGTAATTCGCGAAATGAATGATCCCCGCCATGTCGGTGTCGGCGAATCCGACGCGTTGAGTGGTGGTGAATTGAGCGGGCATGGTGGGGAATCCGTGAAAAGTCAGTTGTCTGTGGTCCGTTGTCAGTTGAAGGAGGTTGGCCGCATCGGTGGTTTCAAGCAACGGACCACTGACCACAAACAAGCCTCAACCAAAATGCGGAAGCATCACCTTCTCCAACGGAGCTGAGACTTCCAGCAAGTCGATGGCGGGCTGGCCGTCGCAGAAGATTGTTGCAAGCCGGCCATACGTCTGACCGTGCTCAGGCATTTGTAGAAGATCGCTGAGAGCCGCTCCGGCAGTGATTCGCAAGATGGCCCCCAGATCAATGTGCCGCAAAACATTGTGCTCAATCAGCACGCGGCCCAATGGAGTCTTCTCGCCGAGAATCTCTTCACGCACGGCGGCTGAAACTGTCGTCAGGTCAAATCGCACGAGACCGAACAGGACAACCTCAGCAGTGCCGTGCTTGAGTAACACGATCTTGCGGACGTAGTTGTCGCCATCCAGCCGTCGATCCAACACTCGCACATCGACCGTGGTCTTGTGATACGACTCGACTGTAACGGTCATGTGATGATTGTGAGCCAGCATCGTCCGATACGGCTCCGGCGTCAGCGCCGAGGGGATGTGTTCCCAGCGCTCGATCAACGACTGCCCGTCGTGAAAGAGGTCGATCAAAGATTGCAGTTCGTCGTGTGGATTCATGTCGTCGGAGTGTTTCAGAGCAAGCCACAAAGGTGACGAGCGGAATGCAAGACCGTCAGAACATGGATTGCATTGCCGTCGATGCGGTAGATCACTCGATAGGTCGCTACAAAGATTTCGCGGACCAGCGGATCGCCAAACTCCGGAACGATGGCAGCCGCTTCTGGAAATCGTCGGCAACCGGCGACGGCTTGTTTGATCCGGTCGATCAGGCGTTTCGCATACTGTCGCGAATCGCGAGAGATGAAGTTGCGAATCGACCGCAAGTCTTGTTCGGCTTGAGGCGACCAGAGGATACGGCTCATTCGTCTTCCTCAAGGCGTCGAAAGACCTCATCTTGGTCGATCCCCTGGCCATCAGCGATTTGCTGGAGGCCAATCTCAATCTTTTCACGCACATAGAGTTGGTACATCAAATCTTCCCAATCAGCGTCCTCGGAAAGTCGCTCAACGACTTCACGAGCGGCGGTCTTCACGGCACTCATTATTTTCTCCGTCATAACTTAGTTCTGGTGACACTCACGCTTACGTGTATCTCACTTGCCGATGTTGCGGCTCGAAGTATTCGGGCAACAGGCTATCGACTTGCAATAGCCCCTTGCGAGTGAGCCGCACTTCCCCCTCTTCGACGACCAAGTAACCGGCCGCTTGCTGGTTACGAAGCGGCTCCGCGAATTCGGCCAACACGTCGACGCCGAACTTGCGCGAGAGCGCTGCCGCGTCGAGATGACCTTCTTTCAGTTGCAAGACGAACTCGCGAATCAGCCGCTGATGGGCCGTCGGACGGAGAGCGCGGTTGATCGGCAACCGGCCTTCTTCGAGGACCACCTTTTGATAATCCTCGATGCGGTCCAAATTCTGATAATGCACCCCTTGAATGTGCCCGAATGACGAGACTCCCGCCGCCAGCAGGTCCGTGCCGCGAAACAGATTGTCGCGATAGACGAAGCGGTCGGTATCGCGGCTTTTGACCAATTCGTTGCCGCTCGAAATTTGATAACCCGCCGCCAAACAACGATCGAACGCCTCGCTGACCCAACGACGCTTTGTCGGCCAGTCGGCCACCGGCGACGTGATGCCGTGCTCCCGCATGTCCTTCGAGATGAGCGTGTTGAACGGCAACTCCATTTGATAGATCGTGATGTTGTCCGGCTCCAGCTTGAGCGCCTCGTCGATGCAGCGATGCCAGTTCTCGTCGGTCTCTCCGATCATGCCGGCGATCAGATCAATGTTGACCTGTGGAAAGCCAACCTGCCGCAGCCAGTCATACGCCCGATAGACCTCCGGCGAGAGATGCGCCCGGCCGTTCTCTTCGAGGATCGCATCGTTTAAGTTCTCGACCCCCAGCGACACACGAGTGACGCCGATTTCCTTCAGCGTCTTCACCTTTTCGAGATTCATCGTCCCCGGCTCGCACTCAAACGTCACTTCTTCCGCGTGATCCCACGAGATCGTCCGTCGCAGCGTGTCGCGAAGAAACAGCAATTGCTTCGAGCCGAGATAACTCGGCGTCCCGCCGCCGAAATAGACCACTTTCAAATGCCGCCCCCGCACGGCGGGCTGCCGACCGAGCATCTCAATTTCACGGCCGAGCGATTCGACGTATTGCTCAATCGCCGTCGCGTTTTGATTCGTGTAGACCCGGAAATAACAAAACTTGCACCGCTTCCGGCAGAACGGAATGTGCAAATACAAACCGAGCGGCACATCCCGATTCGGTTCGCTGGCAAACGCCGACAACGCTTCCGGAACAAACTCCGCTTGCCATTGCGAAAACGGCGGATAGTTCGAGACGAAGTAGCTGCCAACTTCCGTTGTGCCGGTGGCGGGAGTCACGGTCGAAAGGGGCAATGCAACGTCCGCTGGAACTGCTGCGAGATTCTCTGACATTCGCGTTGCTCAACCTTTTCCAGTTCGGCTTTGACGAACTCTTCTGAATGCGATCGACCATCAATCCTTGGCAAATCAATTACTTCTTACGGTCATACGGTTTCAAATCGGACAACGATTTCAAGCTCGCGACCGTTTGCGTCAACGTGCGCAATGACTGATCCGGCCAAGTCTCAATGATCTTGGTGACTCGTTTGGGGAGAGGGCCGAATCGTCCTTCCAGAATGATCTTGGTCGCCTCTCGAAGTCCTTCGTGAAGTCCTTCAAGGCGTCCTTCCTCAAAAAATATCGTCGCCATCTTTCGTGTCTCCTGATAGGGCGGAGTCTGAATCAACTGCCTCAATTCGGAAATCTGTGTTGGGTTGAGTGGCTTATAGGCCATGACGAATTCGGAGAGCAATTCTTGCTGACGCTGATTGTGGCACGCTTGAGCGATCTGCCGCAACGCCTTCGCCTTCATGGCGACGAGCTGTCCGCGAGGCGTCTTCATCAACGCGCTGAACGCCGCTCCGAGTGGATTGCCGCACTCGACGTAATCCTCAGCGGCGAGTGCGGGCAGGCCCACATAGAGATATCGAAACGTCAGCGTTTCAAAAGTTGGCTGACCCTCATCGGTCTCGAAGAGTTCTGCCAAGACTTCCGTGCCGACGCCATCGAGTCCCACGTTGACGTACAGCGCAATCGGCAGCACGGGAAGATTGTGCCGATCGCGAAAGCCGGAGTAGTAGCGGTGCATTCGCCGCCGCATCACCGCCACGGAATCGTTCGCCTCCAGTTCCAAGTGAATCAGCGCGATAAAGTGCCGCTCCGTCGTCTCGGCGGACGTACGAATCGGCTTGAGTGTCGGCAGTTGAGCGACCAGATCCGCCACTCGTCGTTTTCCGTCCGGCGGATCGGGGAAGAGTTCTTGTTCCAGCCACTCCACCCGACTGAAATCAAACACCGTGACCCATGCGGGAAAGAAAAGCTGAAAGAATTCTGGTAGGAATTCCTTCACCACGGTCTTCAAACGTTGATCGTGATTCATTGAATTCACTCGCCAAAACAGACCAACGCTCCGTCGTTCCCTTCGGCTCCAAGCACGAGGCAACCCTCGCCCACCGCCGGTGACGCGGAGATGCCGCGGCCGACTTGGTACTTGTCGATCAACTTGCCGTCGGCCAGCGTCACCTCATACAGAAAGCCGTCCTTCGAGCCCACGAAGACTCGATCACCGACGACGACCGGGGAGCTGTTGACTTGGCCGCGCGTGGCGAAGGTCCAGGCGGCGTTACCGGTTTTGCGGTCGATGCAGTGCAGCAGTTTGTCTTGCCCGCCGATGAGCACGAACTTCTCGGTGAGCGCGGCGGACGAGTGATACGGTTGATCGCGGCTCGGATCGCTGTAACGCCAAACGATTTCTTGCTTGCGCCAGTTGAGGGCGATGACTTCGCTCTCGTGAGTCCCGACATAGAGCATGTCGCCGCTGACGGCGGGGGACGCGATGAGAAATCGTTCCAGCGGCATGTCGGCGAATTGCTCCCCCGTTTCGATGTTGATGACTCGAATGTGCTGATCGCAG
>JAYUFI010000380.1:0-15049 GCA_043738805.1 Planctomycetaceae bacterium
TCAACCTGAGCGATTTCAACGCAAAGACGCAGAGGTCCGCAAAGGAACGCGAAGTTTGTGGCAAACAAACTCCTCAATTTCGATTGGAATCTCGAAGTCGATCAAACATGACTCTTTGCGAACCTTTGCGTTGAAGTTGCGTCACTGAAAATGCTCAGTTTGAGTCATTTGGGATTTCACTTCTCGCATGTTGTCGCTCACTGATCTTGTTCGCAACCTTTTGATGGTGGAGGTTGCTGGCTGAAAATGGGAGAGCATCTCGCGTTATCAACCGGGCTGCTATATTCCACGCAGTCCTGAATTCAGTTGTTTAACCGCACGCCGCAGGCACGCGCGTTTCAAAACGTGCGTGCCTGCGGCGTGCGGTTAAGCGATCTTGCCAAACTTATCCCTGCGAACCACCGAGCTTGTCTCATGAAAATCTTGCTGGCTAACCCGCGCGGCTTTTGTGCCGGAGTGAATATGGCGATCGAATGCCTCGACCAAGCGATCGAGATGTTTGGGCCGAAGATCTACGTTTATCACGAGATTGTTCATAACAAATACGTCGTCGAACGCTTCACGAAACAAGGCGTGAAATTTGTGAACGCGATCGAAGACGTGCCGCCCGGTTCGATCTTGCTGTATTCGGCACATGGCATCTCGCCGGAGATTCGGCGTCAGTCACGCGAACGAAATTTGCAGACGATTGACGCGACTTGTCCGCTCGTCACGAAGGTCCATTTGGAGGCGATCCGTTTTGCGAATGACGGATATCACATTGTGCTCATCGGTCATGAAGGTCACGACGAGGTCATCGGCACGATGGGCGAAGCTCCGCAGAGCATCACGTTGGTCGAGACTCCGGAGGAAGTCGATCGGCTCGCGCTCTCTGCCGATGTGAAGATCGCCTACCTGACGCAGACGACGTTAAGCGTTTCTGAGGCGAATGCGGTCATTGAACGTTTGCGACAGCGCTATCCGGAGATCGCCAGTCCGCCGAAAGAAGATATCTGTTACGCGACCACTAATCGCCAAGAGGCAGTCGCCACGTTGGCGAAGACCGCTGATGTCATAATTGTGTTGGGGAGCCAGAACAGCTCGAATAGTCAGCGGCTGCGAGAAATCGGACAGTCAATCAGCGGTCGAGCGTACCTCATTGACGGCGTTCACGAATTGCCGCTGGATGAGTTCAGCGGTTCTGAGACCGTGCTGATCACCGCTGGGGCAAGTGCTCCGGAAGTGGTCGTTGAGGAGTGCGTCGATACGCTCATCGGCCGCTTCGGAGCGGAGGTCGAACATGTCACGGTTCGCGAAGAACACGTGCATTTTCCGCTGCCGAAGGAATTGCGCGTGTTGCAAGCGGCGACGTAATCGCTGCGGTTTTGTAGGACGGGCACTCTTGCCCGTCGCCCGAGCTCGACGGGCAAGAGTGTCCGTCCTACGAATTCACACGCTACGTGCGCCAGCCGCGCTGTTGAAAGAGCCACGCGGAGAGGACCGTCCAGCAACCGACGATCCCGGCTAACTTCATCAAGCCGGGGGCTCGTTCGAGCGGCAGATTTTGTTTCAGACTGAGGAACAACAACGGAAAACAATGGCTTTCAAACGACGCTTCTTTCAACGTGGCGAACGCCGAGAACTTGGTCGAGAGATAAAACACGACTCCGCCCATGAGCATGTAACACAACGACAACACACCGGCGGCGCTTTGCGTGCGGCTTAGCGAGGCGATCACCGTGCCGACACCGACCAGCCCGCTGCTTGCCAAGATGATCGTCAGCCATAACGAAAGATGACCGAACGCAGTCGGTCGCAAGATGCCGATGATCGCCGCACTCGCAGACAGCGCCAGGGTCAGATGAAACAGATACCGCGACACAAGCAACTCAGTTGGCGTCGCCGGGGAGAGTGCGAGGGCCATCAGTGTCCCACGCTCGCGATCCTGGCTTGTGAACGAGACCTGCAAATGACAGCAAGTCACGAACAGGACAATGATCAGCAAGATCGTCGCGACGAATTCTTCATTCATCAGATCGGTGAGCGAGCTTTGTTTCAGGCGTTCCATCACAGCCCCGCGCGACGATCCGGTCACAGGCAAAGTCTGTTGCATGAACTGCGGCGTTGAGCCGAAGTGCTCGACCGTTGCGGGCCAGAACCACTGCAAGAACGGCGACAACACATTCGGATCGTTACCCGGATACAAGAACCGGACGACGAGTTTTTCCTCTGACAAAATCTCGATCGCGCAATCGGTCGGTGGATAAACGCGCCAGTCGCTCACCGATTTCACTTCGGACATCGGAACAACACGAATCAGCTTGTTTTGCTGCGAGGCACGTCGAAGTTGCTCAATCCACGGCGATTCTTGCGAATAAACGACCCAACAATTCATGATTGGTTTCGGGGCAGGGCGGCTCATCGAGAGCAATAACGAGATCGCCGTTAGCAGGCCGAGCAACAGCAATGCTGACGGATTCTTGCGGAGCCGCAGCATCTCGCGGTTGAACAAAATCTTCAGGAATCTCGATCGGACAATCATGTGTAAGCCTGCCCGGTCAGCTTGAGAAAGACATCCTCGAAACGAAATTCTTGTGAGTGCAATCGGACGCCCGCTTCGTGCTGGACGATGTGCGCCAGCCGCGTTCGTTCAACGTCGCGATCCATGTCGAGCAACTCTCGTTGAGTCTTGTCGTCTGCTTCGTATTGCACAGCCACTTTGCGTTCGGCGTGTCGCGTAACAAAGTTGGTCGGCGTGTCGCACTCCACTAATCGGCCTCGGCACAAGATCGCCACGCGATCGCAAATCTGTTCGACCTCTTCCATGTCGTGAGTCGTCAGAAAGATGGTTGTTCCATCAGCCGCAAGTTCTCGGAGCATCTGGCGAACCAAGTCCGTCGAGTGCACATCGAGATTTGCGGTCGGTTCATCGAGATAAAGAATTCGCGGCCGATGCAGAATTTCGCGCGCGATCAACAACTTGCGACGCATCCCTTTTGAGTACGCACGCACGGGAAGATCGGCGGCTTCAGACAATTCCAACTTTGCGAGCACTCGTCCGACCTCGGACAGCGGAGCGTCATACAAGCGTGCGAACAGTTCGAGGTTCTCTCGGCCCGTGAATTCTTCGATGTGGTTTTCGGTATCGGGGACGTAACCAAATAGCGGTTTGACTTGATCAAACTGCTGCGGCATCCGGAACCCGGCGACATCAACTCGCCCGCTCGACGGCTTGCGTCCGCCGATGAGAACTCGAATCGTTGTCGTCTTCCCCGCTCCGTTCGGCCCCAAAAAACCGAACAACTCTCCCTTCCGTACCGACAGGCTCAACTCGTCCACAGCGACGAATCGTCCGAAGCGAACCGTGAGTTGATCGAGGGTAATGAGGTCGGTCATGAGTAGGAGGCTGCTGTGAGAGAAATGTTTTTAGGAACGGAGAATTTGTCGTTGGCTTTCGGTCATTGGTCCTTTCGGGGCGAACGGTGTGCCGTCTGCGAATTGCACTGCCGATCGCGAAACGATGCGGCAAACGCAACCGGGGCTTGTCGCTTTTTCTCAACAAATCCGTGTTGCCAGTCCGCCACTTGGGAAAACCTGACCTATGTTTTCTCAAGACGTTGATTGTGTCGAAGTCCTACGTACAGGCGGCTTCGCTGCGATCAGCCCCCCTTATGCCCCTTGTTTGATTTGCGTTGGGAATCACTCATGCCGCCTGCCACTTTCGCTGGACGACCGAGTCGCGGACTTGAATCACCGGCTCAGGATTTTGAAGAGCTCAAACGCTGCATCCACGGGAAGCTCGTGGAAAAACTGGACCTCACGCGGCTCGGCGATTTGCAGGGAGATACTCTGCGCCGCGAGATCCGTCTGGTTGTCGAACATCTTTGCGACACCGAAAACGCGCTGCTCAATCGCTCGGAACGAGAACGATTGATCGAAGAAGTTCTTGATGAAACGTTCGGCTTCGGCCCGCTCGAAATTTTGCTGAAAGAGCCCGGCATCGCGGACATCATGATCAATGGGCCGAAGAACGTCTTCGTGGAAAAGGACGGACGGATTCAGCGTCATAAGGTGACGTTTCGCAACAACGAGCACTTGCTGCAGATCATCGATCGGATCGTTTCGAAGGTCGGACGGCGCATCGACGAAACTTCGCCGATGGTCGACGCTCGTTTGCCGGACGGTTCGCGGTTGAATGCAATCATCCCGCCGCTGGCGATCGACGGACCGTCGCTGACGATTCGGCGCTTCGGTTCCAAACCGTTGACGCTCGAAGATTTGTTGCGGTTCGGTGCGTTCACGCCGGAGATGGTCATGCTGTTGGAAGGAGCGATCAAAGCTCGACTAAACGTTGTCATCAGCGGCGGTACCGGTTCTGGTAAAACGACGTTGCTCAACACCCTATCGAGCTTCATCGGAGCAGATCAGCGCATCATTACCATCGAAGACGCGGCGGAATTGCAGCTTCAACAAGATCACGTACTGCGATTGGAAACTCGCCCGGCGAACGTTGAAGGACGCGGGAGCGTTACGGCGACCGACTTGGTGAAGAACGCTCTGCGTATGCGTCCCGACCGCATCATCATTGGCGAATGTCGTGGTGCCGAAGCACTCGACATGTTGCAGGCCATGAACACCGGCCACGAAGGCTCGATGACAACGATTCACGCCAACACACCGCGCGATGCCGTGTCGCGTTTGGAAACGATGATCGCGATGGGGGGGGTCGAGCTACCGATCCGAGCTTTGCGATATCAGTTCGCGTCGGCGGTCAACATGATCATTCAGGTCAATCGCTTACAAGGCGGTCCGCGCAAGTTGACGTCGATCACGGAAGTCTGCGGCATGGAACAAGACGCGATCGTCATGCAGGAGATTTTTAAGTTTACTCAAGACGGCATCACCGAGGACGGAAAATCGTTCGGCCACTTTGAAGCAACCGGAGTCCGTCCCACGTTCATGAGTCGTCTGGAATCCTCCGGCATCCGCCTCCCCGCAAATTTGTTTGCCGCACGAAAATTGGGCGGGAAGTAATCACTGAGGAACAATGACCATGTCCGTCGGAATTATTTACGTCGCGGCATTCCTGTTTGTCGCCAGTTTGGTGGGTGGCATTTACATGCTCACGCGCGACTTTGGAAAAACGTCGGAAGAGGAACGCTTAGACGTTTTGACCGGCCGTCGTCGTGAAGAGCAGGATTCGCAATCGTTGCAGTCGTTGATGAAGGGCGGCGATCTTCTCAAAGAGACGGCGAACGGTGCAACAAGTCTGGTCAGTGCCATGTCCGCGAAATTCAGCGGCTTGGCGGAGTACCTGCAACAAGCCAACTGCAATATCTCGCCCGACAAGTTTCTCACGATGATCCTTGGCGGCATGATCATCGGAGCGGCGTTGGGTTGGGTTGCGCGATTGCCGGCACCGCTGTATCCAGTTTGTGGTTTGTTGATCGGTAGTCTTCCGGCAATTGTTGTGTGGTGGAAGCGACGCAGTCGCATGAAGAAGTTCGCCGCTCAACTACCCGACGCGATGTCGCTGATTGCTCGCGCACTGCGATCGGGACACAGCTTGGCTTCAGCGATGAACGTGATCGTGGATGAAATGCCTGATCCGATCTCGGTCGAATTCGGGATGGCCTATGAAGAACAAAATCTCGGAATTCCGATCGAACGAGCACTGCGTAGCATGTTGAAACGGATGCCGAATTTTGACCTCCGATTTTTTGTGACCGCCGTGGCGATTCAGAAACAAGCCGGTGGTGACTTGGCCGAAATTCTGGACAAGATCGCCTATGTGATTCGCGAGCGATTCAAAATCCTGGGAACCGTTGCCGCGTTGACTGCGGAAGGTCGCTTGAGTGGCATCGTGCTGATGGCGTTGCCAGTCGGACTGTTCATGGCGGTCTACTCGTTGAATGCTGGGTACGTCTCGCTGCTCTTTACGGATCCGTTTGGCCGAAAGATGGTCGCCGGAGCACTCTTTATGCAGTTAGTGGGTGCCATCGTCATCAAAAAGATTGTGGACATCAAAGTGTGATTCCTGAGCGAGGGCGATTCACGGCATTCGTACCCTCATCCTCCGTAAGCGTCGTCAAACATTTGTTGAATCTCATCATTTCGTATTTGTAGTGAGCACATCATGGACGTCATGCAAATTCTCCCGTGGGCCATTTTTGGGCTCATCACCTGCGTTGTGCTGGGGTTGATGAATGTGGTGAGTTCACGCCAGTCGCGAGCGATGGAGCGGCTCGATGAACTTCGTGATCCGACGTTGCGCGAAGACAAGAAGCTGCTCAAAGAGCGGACTGGCGTAGCCGCCGCACTCGAAAAAGCCGCTCCCACACTTTCGCAAGCGCTCGCTCCGAAGACCGACGTCGAACGTACCGATCTCAGGCTCCGACTGGCCAATGCGGGATTCAATAATCCGAATGCCGCATCTCTGTTCTTAACGATCAAAATGATCGGACTGGGATTCGGATTGTTGACAGGGGGCGGTATCGGCTTGGCGATGTATGGTCTCAAGCTCAACAGTATGACCGCGACACTCGCCGGAGCTGGCATCTGCTTCTACCTCCCCGAATTTGTGTTGGGAATCATTCGCAGAGGGCGACAAGAAAAGATCTTCATGCAGTTGCCTGACGCTCTCGATCTACTTGTTGTTTGCGTCGAAGCAGGACTCGGTTTGGATGCCGGAATGCGGCGAGTTTCCGAGGAACTGCAAGAAGCTGGTCCGGAAATCTGTGAAGAGTTCGATCGCTGCAACATGCAGATGCAGATGGGCAAAGTCCGTCGCGAATGTTTGCGTGAAATGGGTTTGCGAGCCGGTGTCGATGACCTTCGAGCACTCGTTGCGACGTTGATCAATGCCGAACGGTTCGGATCATCCATCGGGCCCGCGCTCCGAGTTCAATCGGACACGATGCGGCTCAAGCGTCGTCAGTATGCCGAAGAACGCGCACAAAAAACTGCCGTGCAGATGCTCTTTCCACTGGTGCTGTTCATCTTCCCGGGCATCTTTGTCGTACTGGTCGGCCCAGCGGCAATCATGATGATGAACAACATGGCAATTTAGCCCGATGCCGTACGCTCGAATCACGATCGGTCGTCAGAAATTCGCGACGAGTCCTACGTAGCCATCACGCTCCGCGCGATGAGCCGAAAGTCTATCGAACTTGAACTCATGATCGACGAAGAGAACCAATTCGCGTTAACTCCGCGTTCGACTCGTTAGTCGGAGCATGATGGCTACAACACTACGGCTTCGCCGCGTCATTCCTCTTCTTCGTGCATCTTCGTCGCTGTGACGATCTTCTGTTGCTCGTTAGCTGGGACAACTTCGTAGTGGCTTGGCTCGAACGTGTAGGAACCTTGGCCGCCGGTGAGGCTGAGCAACGAACGAGCGTAGGTTGTCATTTCTGCTAGCGGCACGAGCGCTCTAACAACCGTGTAGCCGCCCGGCAGAGTATCCATCCCCTCCATGCGACCGCGCCGTGTGTTGATATCGCTGGTGATATCGCCGAGCTTCTCGCCGGGAATCGTGATCAATGCCTCGACGATCGGTTCGAGCAACGCGGGCTTCGCCTTTGCGAAGACCTCTTTGAACGCCATGCGACCGGCGGTTCTGAAGGCCGTTTCGTTGCTATCGACCGGATGGTCTTTGCCGAAGAACAACGCACAGTAGCAGTCCTGCACTTGGTAGCCGGCCAAGACACCTTTCTCCATGCGTTCTTTCACTCCCTTCTCGACAGCCGGAATGAAGTTGTTCGGGACGCTGCCGCCGGTGACGCAATCGAGGAACGCGAAGTTCAACACTGGGTCGTAATGAAACGCACGCAAACTCTCGAAACGTTCGCGCGTGAAATACTCCTCCGGGTTGATCCCTTGTGGCAGCGAGCCGATTCGCAAATGGACTTCAGCAAACTGACCGGAGCCTCCCGACTGCTTCTTGTGGCGATACATCCCCTCGGCGTTTGTGTTGCAGGTTTCGCGATACGGGATGCGTGGCGGAGCGGTCGTGACATCGACCTTGTCTCGCTTATGCAACCGATGCAGGATCGCCTGCAGGTGCAAGTCGCTCATGCCTTGAATGACCATCTCATGCGTTTGAGCCTCGCGCGAGACATGAAAGGTTTGATCTTCCTCTTCGATCTTGTGCAGCGCGACCGAAATCTTTTGTTGATCGGCGGCCGTCTTCGGCGTCACTGCCAGCCCGACCATCGGACGTGGGAATTTCAGTTCGGGCAAATCGAGATGCACTCCCTGAGTTGACAGCGTATCGCCAACTTGCAGGTCATCAATCTTCACGACCGCGATGATGTCCCCCGATGTCGCGGTCTCGACTGACTCATGTTTGCTGCCCTGCATCTCCAGCAGTTGAGCCAGTTTGACTGGCTTGCCGCTGCGGTGATTATGGACTGTCGTGTCTTTGCCGATGTGTCCCGCATAGACACGCAGGTAAGCCATCTTGCCGACGAATGCATCGATGCGAACTTTGAAAACCTCCGCGATAAACGGATCGTCCGGATTCGGATTGATGACGATGTCGCCTCCCGCTTCATCCTTCGCAGAGCGATCTTCTTCGAGTGGCGTCGGGGCGTAATCGGCGAGCGCGTCGCACAACTCTTGCACGCCGACGCCGGTCTTCGCGGACGTAAACAAAATCGGAATCAGCGAGCCGTGTCCGATCGCCTTGCCGATGCCGTGAATGATTTCGTCTTCGCTGACATCGCCAGTCAAGAACCGTTCCATGAGCGTCTCGTCCGCTTCGACGATCGCGTCCATGAGCGGCTGGTGATAATCGCCGGTATTCAACGGCAAACCGGGAGGAACGTTATCGGGCAGCTTGAGCGTGCTGATGACCTTCGTGAACTTCGAGCCGGTCCCGTCAGGAACGTTAATCGGCACACACGCCGCGCCCCAGTTGTCTCGAATCAAGTTGAGCAACTTCGGCAGGTCGATGTTGTCGCCATCGCAACGGTTGATGACGATCATCACCGCGAGGTGCTCATCATGAGCCATCTGATAACACCGCCGCGCATTCACTTCCAAACCGGCGGACGCATTCAACACGACGACGGCCGTCTCGACCGCGCGCAACGCGCCGCACACTTGGCCGATGAAGTCGGGATAGCCGGGACAGTCAATGAGATTCACTCGATGGTCGGCATGTTCGTAACGACAAACGTGCGAGAAGATCGACTGCTTGCGTTCTTTCTCTTCGTCGTCGGTATCGAGCAAGCTCGTGCCGTCATCGACGGAACCCGCTCGATTGCCAATGCCGGACTTGAACAACAGCAAGTCCGCCAGCGTCGTCTTGCCAGAATGACCATGACCGACAAAGGCCACGTTACGAATTTCATCGACTTTGTGCTTCGACATCTTCGGCTCCCGAACTCACAGAGGTCACTCAGTGAGCCAACCGATCGAGCGAGCAAACGCGGACGATCCTTCAGACTGCCAACGTTTGCAAAGGCACTCCTTTCAACGACCGGCCAGCCAAAACTCCGCCAGAACGGCGGAACGATGCGGCACATCCTACTAAGCGGCGTGCAAGTGGCAACGACGTTTATGCTGCGAGCTTGTTAGCAACCGTGAAGGCGCAAAGAGCGCGAAGTCGGTCGCTTGATAACCCCGCCCTTCTTGGCGTCCTTAGCGCCTTCGCGGTTCAAAACAATGGCCCTCCGCCAATCGGGATTTCTCCATCCGCAGTCCGGCTTTGCCATCCGTAGGCAATCCGGAATCCAGAAACTTCCTGCGGGTAGCAAAGCCGAACTGCGGACGCGACGTTCACAACGCTCTTTGCCTACGTTGTGTTCCGTTGATGAGCACTCAAAAGCACGACGCGCCAGCAAGTGGTCTTTCGCAAATGACCACTCGCTGGCGCGTCGTGCTTGTGGGAAAGTCCCAAGCCGTGCTTAGCCCCAGAAACGTTCGCCATGCCAGTTTCCCATGGGCGTGGTTTCGACTTCGATGTCACCGTTGACTTTGCACTGGCAAGAAAGACGCAACGACTTTTCGTTGCCGATACGCCAGAAGAAAAGTAGCGGGCCGGCGAGTATGCGCAGTCGCTCCTTCAAGCCGGGTTTACTCACGTTGTCCTGTCCTTTGGTGATCATCACCTTGCAACTGCCACAACTCCCCCAGCCGAGGCAATTGAGGACTTGATGCGGTCCCCAATAAACCTGAAAGCCATTTTCCAACGCGGCCTTGCGGAGGTTGGTTCCGGCGGGGACTTCGATAGTCTTTTTCTCTTTGACGAAGGTGATCTTAGCCATAATTGCGTGATGAAAAGGTCACAGGAATAAGGTCTCAAACGCGGTGAGATGATAAGAGTCACTCCCCGCAGCGGCAAGCTGCCAGCTTGCCGCTCAGGTCGGACTGACGTTTCAATTTACGAACGAGACTCAGTCACGTAACCCAGAGCGTTAGCGAGAGCAGATGCTCCAGAAAGCTCGGCGTACTGAAACAGAACACCGACAAGAACGAAATTCTGTGAAGCGTCCGCCCTCGCTGACGCTTCGAGTTACATTGAGCGAACAAACAAACTCACTCCACTAAGATCGCACCATGCCCGCCAATCTCACTCCGCAATATCAACGTTTGGAAGAGCGTTACCGGAAAGCTCAAACGCTTCAGGAACGTGCGGAATTGTTGGACGAAATGCTCGCCACGATTCCCAAGCATAAGGGGACTGAGAAGCTGCAGGCCGAGTTGAAAACCAAGGTCAAAGAGACAAAGGCCGAGCTTCAGGCCGAAGCGTCTGCTCCGAAAAAGGGGCCGAAGACATTTCGGTTTCCTCGGCAAGGCTGCGGCCAAATGCTCATCATCGGTGCTCCGAATTCCGGCAAGAGCCGTGTGCTCAAAGAGCTAACGAAAGCGGATCCCGAAGTCGCCCCGTATCCGTTCACGACGCGCGAACCGCTCCCCGGCATGATGCCGTGGGAGGACATCCACGTGCAGTTGATCGACACGCCGCCGATCAACGATGCCCACTTTGAGCCGTACTTGCTCAACCTCGTCCGAGCGGCCGACGCTGTCATGCTGACGTTTGACGGTTCATCGGATGACGCGCCCGGTCAAACTGCCGAAGTTGTAAATCAGTTCGCGTGGCGCAAGACAAAGCTCGCCAACGTGACCGGCTTCGACGACGACGACTTTTCGATCATCCGCATCAAGACGTTGCTCGTTGCGACGCGCGGCAACGATCCCGGCTGCGACGACCGCTTGGCGTTCTTTCGAGAGATGATTGACGCAAACATTCCGACGCTGAAGATCGATTTCGGCGAAGACGCTTCGCGCGGACAACTGCGTGAGGAGATCTATCAATCGCTGAGAGTCATTCGCCTCTATACCAAGAAGCCGGGCAAACCAGCAGACATGTCCTCGCCATTCGTGATCAAAGTGGGAGGCACAGTCGAAGACCTCGCCGCCGTGATCCACAAAGATTTGGTCGAGACACTCAAGTTCGCCAAAGTTTGGGGCAGCAGCACTCACGACGGCCAATCGGTCGGTCGTGAGCATGTATTACACGACAAAGACCTCGTGGAACTTCATACGTGAATCTGAAAGTGAGCCAACTAAGCCTTGAGGCCAACCGGTTCATCAGGATCGTGGCAAATTTCGAGTTCAACCGCTTCCACATTAACGGTACTTGAGTTGTCCATCGAGACTTCTTCAAAGACCGCTTTCGAGAGGATCACATCGACCGCTTTACGTTCGCGGATCTGTGCTTCGAGATTCTCGATGACGCCGGTCTTTTCCAGTCGAGCACGCAAGCGGCGAACGTTCTCGCCGCGAGCCATTGCCATGTAAAGCAACTCGGTATCAATGTCGTACTGATTGACTTCGATCCCCTCGATCGTGGCAATCTTGTCGAGAATGAAGTGCTCCTTCATCGCGTGACGAGTCATCGAGACTTGTCGCTGACGAAGCTCGTTTTCCTTCACTTTGATTTCTTGTGGCGTGTAACCCGCTTGCTGCATTTCCAACACTTCACGGTACATCGCGTTCTCGACTTGTTTGAGCACCAGGTCTTCTGGCAATTCCCAAGACGCAGACTCAGTGATCTTTTCCAGGACTTGCTTGCGAACCGCTTGTCGTTGGTCGTATTGCACCTGTCGCTGTAATGCCTGCTCAAGCTCGATGCGCAGTTCGTCAATCGTCTCGACGCCCACTCGTTGCAACAGAGTTCGATTGATTTCCGGCAGCTTGACGTGATTAACTTCGAGCACTTCAAAGTCGATCACAACTTTCTCGCCGCGCATCGCGATATTCTCTGCCTCACGAGAAATCGTAATAGTTCCTTGGCGAGTGTCACCTTTCTTTGCACCGGTCATCAGCTTGTCGAAATCAGCAACTTCACCATCTTCAAAGCGTAGGATTGAACGGACGCGAACCGAGAGGTTCTCGTTTTCACGCAACGCGGCTCCTTTGTAAGTGAATGTTGCTGCGAGCCTGATAAAGTCTCCTGGTTGAGTCGCATCGTCGGTTGGGATGTGTTCGGCGTACTGTTCCAAAAACCGCTGCTGAGCTTCGTCGATGTCAGTTTCAGCGATTTCGCGATTAGGCCGTTTGATTTTGATTTGGTCGTAAGACGGTAGGTCAAAATTTGGACGAACTTCCACTTGGAAGTCATATTCAAAGTCGCCGAAGTCAGGGATCGTCAGGTTCTCGACATCCAAGTCCGGCTCGTTGATCGGCTCGATGTTTGTGTCTTGCGACAATTGTTCGAGGCTGCCGATGAGCACCTTTTGCTTCAACTCATCCATCAACTCGCGACCAAATTTTTTCGCGACGATATCTCGCGGAGCTTTGCCCGGACGAAAACCCGGCACAGCGGCTCGCGACTTCATTTGATCGAGCACAAAGTCACGAATGTGTCTGATATCTGATTCAGAAACTTTGACGCGGACGTGCTTCTTGCAGGGGCCAATGTCACGGACATCAACGCCGAGCGTCATCCGCCACGCGGCCGGTTCTTCTTTGACGGGGGTTGCCGGAACGTCGGCAGATTCAGCAGTTGTGATTTCGGGTTCGGCGACAGTACTCATGGAGTCTTTCTCCTGCGGAGTAGGAGCGTTCGCTCGCTACATCCTCGACGGGGGAACCGCTCGCCAAGTTTGCGAAGGCGGCTGGGGGCACTTTCACGCTGCCCACAAATGAAAAAACTGGACTTCCGAGAAGCCCAGTCTGGAAAGAGCGGGAGACGGGGATTGAACCCGCGACAACCACGTTGGCAACGTGGTGCTCTACCACTGAGCTACTCCCGCGAATGTGGGGCGAGGATATAGCGGCAAACCGACAAAAGCGTCAAGGCTTGGTCGCGATTTTGGAGCAACACCTTCGAGCAGAGATGCGAGTTCGACGAAGTGGCGTAACGGACTGAGCGAAAGGTTCAATTTTCAAGCTCGAATGGCCAATCAATTCTATATTTCTCTGAGCACGGGGTTTCGGCGATTCCTCGCTCGCGGTCCAGAGACAATGCTCCTATAGTGCCTGCGGTTGGTTTGACGACGCAATTCGTAGCGTTGATTCTTTGAGGATCCGCCTGCTGCCTGTTCATTCGCCTTTCCCACCTGGCGGGTCACCACATCTGACCCCTTTCGATTCGACCCGGAAAGTCCTAATGGGTCGGCAGGCTTTTTCTTGGAGTGTGACGGTGGGAAAGAAGTTGTACGTAGGAAATTTGAGCTACGACGTGACGAGCTCAGATCTTGAGACATTGTTCGGCCAGTTCGGACAAGTGCGGAGTGCTCAGGTCATTCAAGACCGCGACACTGGCCGCAGTAAGGGCTTCGGCTTCGTCGAAATGGGGGATGATAATTCCGCCAACGAAGCGATCCGTGGCCTGCACGAGAAGGATCACGGCGGACGTCCGTTGACCGTCAACGAAGCCAAGCCTCGCGAAGAGCGAAGTGGCGGCGGCGGTGGTGGTGGCGGTCGTGGTGGATACGGAGGAGGCGGTGGAGGTGGCGGCTACGGCCGTCGCTAATAGCAACCTCAAGGTACGCTGGTGAAATAAAAAAGCCGGAGGGATATCAAAGTCCCTTCGGCTTTTTTTCGTTGATGCTCGTCGTCTGGAAAGTGATTTCGTAGGTCGGTTTTCCGAGCCGGTCGAAACGCGCGACTCGGTTTGGAGAACTGGGCTACGAAAGGGGGCATTAGAAGTACCGGCTCACTGCGTCATTCAAATGCAACCAAACGTCCGCGTGAGGAGCGATCTCAAACAGGATCGGGCCGTTGTATCCGCGAGTGGCCAACAAGTTGATCAGGCCCGGCCAATCCAGATCGCCGTCCGTGAAATCAGGTTGAATTTGTCCGTCGCGTCGCTGCTTGAGGTGAATCATCGACAGCTCCGACAGCTCAACCGATGCGACAACGCCAGTCACTTCTTGAACCGGTTCCGTCAACAACAGATTGCACGGATCAAAACAGAGTCGAAGTTGATCGGCGTTCTTTCCTAAACGTGCTCGCGCTGCCAACATGATTGAGCGAAACCACGTCCACGGTTGGCGAGCGTGCTCGATCGAAAGTATCCCGCCGACCTTCATCAACGAATGCGTTAACTCGCTGAGGCAACTCGCGGCACGCTCAACCGACTCTGCGGTGCATTGATCGGGCTGCGTTTGCAAATCGACCAATCGCAAATGTGGCTCGTGCGGTCCGCCCAATGCCACAGCCGCATTTATTCCCGCAACAAACAGCGGATCGTCGGGTGAGAGGTTGCCGCTTAAACAGGGAAAGCTCAGCGCGATGTTGAATTGGATGCTCGGAAACCGCTGCGAGAGATCGGCCAATCGAACGGCATTCGGAAGAAAGCTCGGTCCCTCTTCGTAAGTTCCAAGACACGTTTGCCGCAGTTCAATCACGCTCAGCCCGCGCTGTTCGGCTTCGGTAATCAGCGAGTCGAGATTGACTCCGGCATCCAATTGCGTCTTCCAACAATTGGAAACCAAACCCAACGAACAGCGGCTGCGATTCAATAATGATGCGAGCAAGTGAGTTCTCCGAACGGCAAATCAAAACGGGATTGTCGCTGAAAGTGTAGCGCGGTGAAGCCGCAGGTACGTAACCG
>JAYUFI010000381.1:0-5646 GCA_043738805.1 Planctomycetaceae bacterium
AAACGACTCCACCTGAAACGCGCGGACGACCGCTTCGGCTGTCGCACGGTTCGTGGCCAGCGGGATCGAATGCACGTCACAGACTCGCATCAACGCGGAGACATCCGGCTCATGCGGTTGCGCGGTCAGCGGATCGCGAAAGAACAACACCGCTTGAACGAGTCCTTCCGCCACACGCCCACCGATGATGAGGTCGCCGCCGAAGGGGCCGTGAGTCACTCGCTCAATCGTGAGTCCGAGTTGTTCCGACAGCAGCTTGCCGGTGTTGCCGGTCGCCACCAATTCATGCTGGCGGAAGAAGTCTACGTGAGCGCGGACGAACTCCAGCATGTCGGTTTTCTTTTGGTCGTGAGCAATGAGCGCGATCATGTGATGGTCCTCACACATCCGGATTTTTACGTGGCTGTGCGAATTTGATTTTTTCCAGATACCGAATCACGGTCTTGCCATCTTTGCCTAAGCGGCCGGAGCAGGCTCCGATGGTTTTCACAACGTTCTCGAAGTGCAGGTTGTAGTCAGCATCAATTTCGACTTCGAGTTCTTTCACCCGAGCGGCTCCCGGCTGACCAATCAGTTGTAGGATTTCGTCATTGAGCCTCTGAAAGCAATTCACGTCGTTGCCGAGACTGCGTTCACCCAAACGCAAATTGGCCAAGCCGCCGTTCGCATTCGCGATCAAGCGAACCTTGATATCCGGAAAAAGTTGATCGACCGCCGCCGCTCCCGCACCGGCGGGAGGCATGTTGATATTGAAGTCACCTTCGGGCGACGAGATCTTCAGCGTCATCATGAAGAACGTCAGCAGTTGAAACGTGACGTCGATCATCGGCGTCGTTTGCTGCTGCAAATTGGCGGGTTCTTGTTGTTTGAATTTCATGCCGTCAGTCCACCGTCTGCTTCGCCTTTAACGCGAACTTCTCGAACTTCGCCTCTTGGGACATCTGGATGAACTCCTGAACTTGGCCCGCCGGAACATCGGCGTCCGCGCGAATGACGACGGTCACGTCTTCCAATTTCACCTCCTTCACTTGATAGAGATGAGCCTCTTGCTTGAGCCGATTGCGGAAGTCCGGAATCCGCAGTTCCTCACCGGGGACAAACACAAACGGCTGCTCGTCGAGCTTGTTCCCATCCTTGCCTCGGCGATAGCCGATGTTGATGACCAGCTCATGAGCGAGTTTGACTTCCGGCGGTTTCGCCAGCGCGTCGGCAGCAAGACGCACCCGTTCATCCGCCTGAGTCTGTTCAAAATTCGTCACCATCATGAAGAACGCGATCAACTGAAACGTGACATCCATCATCGGAGTCATGTCCATTTCCGCCGAAGCCATCGGATGCGATTTGAACTTCATGACGTCAGTTACCAATTTCCCAATGCCAACTTAGCACGACGCGCAAGCGAGTGGTTCTGGCCATGACCACTCGCTTGCGCGTCGTGCTAGTGTTTCCGGACTACCCAATTCAAAAGACCGCGATCCAACGATTGGCGGTTCAAGATACAGGAGTTGTTGGCGCACCCGCCGTTCGAGCAGGCAGCCGATTGATCAAGTCTTCGCTCATCAAGCCGGTATCAAACATCAACCGCACGACCCGATTTCGCAGCAGGCTGTAGGCGATCATGGCGGGGATCGCGACGATCAAGCCTTCCAGCGTTGTGACCAGTGCGAGTTGAATTCCCTCGGCCAACTCGGAAGGTTTCGGCGTCGTGTTTGAGTTCGCGATTTCCTCGAACGCTTGGACCATTCCTTGGACGGTCCCCAGCAGACCGAACATCGGAGCGGTCGTGGCGATTAGTGCGAGATAGTTGAGGCGATGTTCCAACTGCATGTTCTCGTCTTCGCCGAGTTCGCCCATCGCTTTCATGACCGCGTCTGGGCCGCGTTGAAACTTGGACATCCCGATGGCCAGCAATCGAGCCAGCAACGAATCGTCACTCTTCGCCAAGTTGAACGCTCCTTGGTAATCCTGAGCATTCAGCTTCGCCTCAAACCCCGTGATGAATTCCGGCGGCAAGAAGTTCTGTCGCCGAATTTGCAGCAAGCACATGATGATCAGAGCAATCATGAGGAAGGATTCGACGAAGATGCACCCGCCAAATGGGCCGGAGGCATCAACCAGCCATTCGAGTTTAGACTTCGGCAAACGCTGATCGCCCCCCGCGCCGTTGATCGGCGCAGCCGGAACGATCACCGCAGGTTTTGCGACTGGCTCGGCGGGCATTTCCGTCGGCATCGCTTTGTCGTCAATCGCCATGTCCTTCGTATCAGCATCCTGAAACGCAAACACTGGTGAGCTTGCGGCGAAACGGATCACCGTCAAAGCTACGACTACCACACACACGCTCAGCCACAAAGACGGGGCTTGGTGATTTGTTCGCCGATCCGGCAGCATTGCGATCTCCTGATTACGTTTCTGGTCGTTGACCTTACGTAGCCATCACGCTCCGCGTGATGAGCCGGTTACTCACGGGGCGTTGGCAAGCGTTCGGCTCGTCACGCGGAGCGTGGCGGCTACGTACCTGAGTCCACCCGCCTCATCAATTGTCAGTCTTCTCTGGAGCAGAGCTCGGCACCTCACCCAGCTTCTTGACCCACTCGCTGTTGGGAAATTGCGAGATCAAATCTTCACGAGCTTCTGCCGCTCGATCCGGTTGGCCGATCGCGCCGGAGATTTTTGCGAGGTTGTAAAGTGCCTCGGCATGAGCGGACTTTTCTTTCGGGAACAAGACCGGCACGTGCAAGTAAGCGATCGCCGCCTCTTTCAATTTTTGTTGAGCCTGCAAGCAATCGCCTTGAATGACATAGGCTTCCGCCATCGCCCGCGCTTCATCGACCGAAGTTGTATTGATGACTTCGTCAATCAACTTGAGCCCTTCGTCAATCTTCATCTGCTTGACGAGACAGGCCGCCTTGCCGACTTGAGCTTCCGCGAAACGCGCTTTCTCTGCATCGGTTTCCGCTTTGCCAGAGGCCGCATCGCTGAAGGTCTTCTCTGCACCGGTGATGTCGTTCTGCTTGAGTTGCATCCGACCAACAGCGATCTTTGACGCCATCTTGAAATCGTTCCACGGAGCTTTGCCCAACGCTTCGTAGGCTGCCTGCGATTTGGCGAAATCACCTTTAGACGCGTAGACCTGACCGAGATAGCTCACCGCTTCAAAGTGCGCGAAGTGATCGTTCTTAGAGAACGCTTCGAGCTTCTTCACAGCGTCATCAATTTTGCTCGCGTCTTCGAGGGCCTGTTTGGCCAACGTGCGTGCGATCAAGAATTCGAGGTGCGTCTTGAGCTTACCGTTCGCGTCTTTATGGACCTCGGTGTAAGTCTCCAACGCTTGATCGAAGAGACCTCGATCTTCGTTACCGCGAGCAATGTTGAGCTTCGCCGGTTCGCCGTCCCACTTAACACTGGCAATGTCGTTAGCCGGAACCTTGATCGGGTCGCCGGTGCGTGGTTTGACGGCGATCTCAGTCTTGTTGATCGCTCCGATTTCACCCTGCACCTGTTTGTTGGTGCTCTTCAACGTGACGATGTCGATGGCCCACAGCGGACTGATCGTGAAGGCAATGAAGCCGAAGGCTGCTGCGACGAAAGGCTGTTTTCGAGTCATGAAGATTTTCCTGGTGCTAAGTGAAGTGACTCACGGCAAGCCCTCTCCCCACCGAGCTTGCCTCGGTGGATTCGGGCTTCTGCACTACGCCAATCCCGGATGAATCGCCACCTAGTGCAAAAGCCTTTATCCACCGAGGCAAGCTCGGTGGGGCGTGAGAGCGTCGCTCGTTCGGAATGTGTATTACTGCGGGTTTCCTTTGGGACGAGCCGGCTTTCCGGCAACGGGCTTCTTCGTTGGTTTACGTGGCAGCGCGAACTCCGGCATTTCGAGAACCGGGCTTGAGCCGACAACGGATTCGCCACCCATGGGGAAGAGCGGCATGTCATCGGCGACTGATCGACGCAATACGGATGAGCGTCGCGGCTTCTTGTTGATCAGCATCCACGCGACTGTTCCGCCACCGCCGACAACGATCAGGCCAAAGAGGACCACTCCCAGCAACGAACTTTCTCCCGGTTTCTTGGCGGTGACTCGCTCTTCGTCTTTCTTCGCGTGGGCATTGTCAGTTGCCGTGGCGTCCACAACGTCATCGGTCGCGGACTTCTTTGTCGACGCCGAAGCGACCACGATTTCCCTCGGACGTTCGAGCGGGCTGGGAGCTTGTCCGAGGTCCGCTTGAATTTGGCGATACAGCCGATCGAACTTCTTCCACCAATCGTTGGGGAAGTCGCCAGTGATTTGTACGAAGGTCTGAATCACCTGCTTCGCCGTTTCGAGTTCCGCCTGTTTCTTGGCCGTTGATGCTTGAGCAATTCCCAACTTTTGCCGACAGAGCGATGTGTTGTACCACGCCTCGAAGAGCTTATCGCCGTAACGCTCTTTCGACTCAGGACGACCATCGGAGACAAGCCGTTGCAGCCTCATGCTCAGATCGTTCCAGCCCCACACGCGAGCCTTGTCGCCGATCGTGCCTCCTTGCAGAGCTTTCTTCAGATAGTCGGTCTTGCCGGAGAGACCTTGATCGTGCCAAACGTAAGCCGCTTCAAATTGCACATCCGTCGCGCGCGGACGTTCGACGAGCAGACTCTTGAGCACGGTCTCGGCCCCTTTGAAATCACCTTGCCTTCGCTTGCAGTTCGCCAGTCGCAAGCGAATTCCCGACAAACGGTCTTTGTCAGCGAACGCCTTTTCTTGTTTCGCTCTTTCGAGGATCGACTGATAAGTGGCCGCCGCCCGTTCAAAGTATTGCCCGGAGTCCTTCGCGTTGTCGCCCGTTGATTGAGCGAGTCCATAATACGTTTCCGCGATCCAAGTCATCGACGAGAAGTTCTGATCGGGCCGCTTATACATCGCGTCCAAGAACTCCTCGAACGAACGACGGACTTCATCGAAACGCTGCTTATTGCCTGCCCCTTTGAGTCGTCCGAGTTCCTTCTCAAGCTCGCGTCCAAGTTGCACGTAAACGGCAGTGATTGCGTCCGCTCCGCCGCTGTGCTCGGCGAGCTGTTCCAACTGAGCCATCACTTCACGAGCCGCATCAAGTTGCTGCAAGCCAACTCGACCACGAAGCTGCAACTGATAAACGTGCGACGCGAACCGCGCACTGCGGACATTCGGATGCGTCGGACGTCGCTTCTGATCGTCAACCGCAATCGCCGTCAGCACCGAATGCGGCGGCTTCTGAATCAGGTCGATCGCCGCTTCGTATTCACCGGCGGTCAGCAAAATTTCAGCGAGCGATGTCTTCGCAACAATCAACTCGTCCGGCGTCTTTCCTTGTTCGGGAATCTTCTTCTGCGTCCGTTCGATGCCGAGCTTCAGTGACTTCTCTGCATCAGTCCGCCACTTCGTCAGTTCTTCCGGAGTCGCTCGCTGCGTCGCGTCTTCGATCAACGCGGCGGTCAAATACTGCTGCCACAGCGCGTGTCCCGCCGCACACTGTGCTTCGGGAAAAATCTCCGCCGTTTCAGGAACTTTGAGATACCACGCAGCGGCCGTCTGCGGCTGTTCCATTTGCCCGAACGTCCGACCGACGAGCATTCGCGTCTCGTTGCTCTTCGCGTGTGACGGCCATTTGCCGGTGATGAAATTCGCCA
>JAYUFI010000382.1:0-5629 GCA_043738805.1 Planctomycetaceae bacterium
CTCATGAGGTCTACGTGAGATGCCATTCGGCATCCGTCCCATTGTGGCACGACGCTCCGCGTCGTGATTTTTTCGTAGGACAGGCGGCTCGCCTGCCACATTTCTCATGAAAACAAACAGGCGAGCCGCCTGTTCGACAATTGATTCACAACCTCTCTGCGTCGTGAATCGCGACGCGGAGCGTCGCGCCACAAAAACAACGCCTACGGCAGCGGCCCGTCGGGCAAATGCAATTCATTCAGCTTGCTCGCAGCAACCTCCGTCGGCGTTCCCGCGTCCCACGTCTTCGGAGCGGTCTTCTCTTCCGAGTACAACGACTCCATCGGCCCCCACACGGCATCGACGCGATCAGTAAACAGATCGCCGATGAGCAAGTCAGTCACCGTGTTCTTCAGGTGCGGATAGTTTTTAACAAACTTGCCAAAGCTGAACCCGTCGTAGTATTCGCAGACCAGTCGTCGCATCCGGTCGATCCCTTGGTTGAGCGCCGGTCCCCACTTGCCGAGCTGTGCCGCAGTCGTGTCACTCGTTTGCAGTCCTTCAACGATCGCATCCGCCGCCATCTCGCCGGACTTCAAGGCCAGCAACACGCCTGACGAATACAGCGGATCGAGAAACCCAAACGCATCGCCGATCAACACCCAGCCGTTACCGGCCACTTCCTTCGCGCGATACGAGTAATCCTTCGTCGCAAAGTAACCGGTCACTCGCTTCGCATTCGCCGTTCGTTCTTGTACGGCGGGACACAGCGCGACCTCTTCGAGATAAGTCTGCTCGTGACTCCCGCGACCTTTGAAGAGGTAATCGAACGGCCCGACGACGCCGATGCTGACTCGATTGTCGTGCAGCGGGATGTTCCAGAACCATCCTTGTTTGTTCGGCGTTTGAATGACGATCGTCGCCCCTTCGTCACGACCAACGTCACGATACGCCCCTTCCCAATAGGTCCAGATCGCTCCTTTATTGAGCAACGGATCCCACACTCGCAACTTGAATTTGTTTTGCAGTAGCCCGCTTTGTCCGCTCGCATCGACCACCACTTTCGCGCGAACCTCACGCTGCGAACCGTCCTCCATTTGCACCTTCACGCCGACCGCTCGATCTCCATCAAACAACACATCGAGCACTCGCGCGCCTTCATGGGCCACGACGCCGTGTTCGCGCGCGTTGTTCAACATCATCAAGTCGAACTCGCTCCGTACCACTTGCCACGTCTGCGAACATTCATGCGGCTTGTTGTCCGCGAAGTAGAACGGAGCCGACAGCTTTCCGGTCGCGCTCACGAACTGCACGCTGTGCTTGTGAACGAACTTGCTCGCTTTCATTTTCGGCAACATGTTGAGCCGTTCGAGCACCCAATACGTTTCCGGAATCAGCGACTCGCCGATATGAAACCGAGGAAACTTCTCACGCTCGAACAATTCCACGCGATAGCCATTCTGAGCAATCAACGCCGAAGCGGTCGAACCCGCCGGGCCGCCGCCAATCACGACGACATCGGTCTCAATAACTGTTGACGCAGATGAACTCACCATGACTTGCTCCCATAAAACCGACCAATGACCTCGTAGACCGGTTTTCCAAACCGGTCATCTTCAAGCGAAAAGTTCAACGCAAAGGTGCAAAGAACGCCAAGAGTCCGTTTTCTCATCGTCACTGGTATAGGACACTTTGACGACCACATTCAATGACTCATTTTCCAAACTTCTTTGCAGCTCTTCGCGTTCTTTGCGCTTTTGCGTTGAAACCTCCCCACAAAACAGTTCCGTTTGAGTTGTTGGCTTTCATCACTGCCAACTGCTCTCATCCTCTTCATGCGGCCCACGAGCCGTCCTTAGCAATACGCTGAGTTGCTTCAACTCTGCCGCCGACATGTGTCCCAACTGCCGAGCGTGACAGGCTTGCAACGGTTCGGCGATTTTATTCAACAACTTGATCCCCGCTGCCGTAACGCCGATTTGCACAACCCGCCGATTCTCCGCCAGCCGCACGCGAGCGACCAAACCTCGCACCTCTAACTTGTCTAACATCCGCGTGATATCCGGTGCCCGCGACACCAATCGAGCCGCCAATGTCAGCGTCGGAATCGCCTCCGGATGAGCCGCTCGCAGCAACCGCAGCACGTTGTATTGCTGTGGCGTCAGTTCAAATCGACCAAACAACTCGTCCTCTTGAATCCGCAGCCGGTCATACGTCCGCCACAAATTCAGAAACACTTCTTGTTCGAGCGAATCAAACCGCGTCGCCCGGCGAGTCAGCTTGGGTCGCGAAGTCATCATGCGGCGAAAAATAGTCCGCCGGACAATAGTTGTCCAGACAACTGTTGTCGGCAAGTGCAATCACGCTTCCCATTTCATGCTAGCACGACGCGCCAGCGAGTGGTTCAGCCGCGACGTGCAAGGATGGTTCAGCCGCGACCACTCGCTGGCGCGTCGTGCTAGTTTCTTGGTGAGCCGGGTCGCTAATTCGGGACTCGCCCCTGTGGCGGCAACCACTTCCTCAGCACCTTTACAAACGCCGCATCAGCCTGCAGTGAAATCATCTCCAGCGGCGAGAAACCACGCCGCCACGCCAGAATCAATGTGAGGGCGAAGCAGCCGGCACCGATCGCTCGATTGGGCCAAGCACTCAGCTCCCATTGACCGGACCAGGTCCATTCCCAAGCGTTCGAGAACGGCAGCAAGTACGGGATCGGCCATTGGTAGTTGTCCACTCCTCGTGAGCCGATCACATCACACAACAAATGCAGATGAAAGGTCAAACTTGCGAGCAACACGATCTTCCAACTTCCCTTCGAGAGCCACGCCGCTCCTGCCGTGACCAGTGCCGCGAAACCGACGTTATGACACAAGATGTGGTGATAGTCGTTGAACCACAGCAGTGGTTTGTCCCAATTGATCGTCAGCCAGTTCTCGATCGGATAGCCAAATCCGTCGATGTCTGGGATCACTCCCGCAAGCGTCACGATCGCCCGATCACGTCGCGACTCGGTTGTGCTGTTGGCGACCAGCCAACTGATCAGGAAGTGCGTGGGTGGAATCATTGGATCGCTTTCGTGTGAACTTCAGAGCTATCAAATCGAAACTCTTTTTAGCCAGTCCAGCCAATTCCAGAGAAGGGTCGCTCATCCGAGGAGTAAGTTGACAGTTGAGAATTGCCGGACTAGGTTGAGCCACTCACGTTCTGGCGATTGTCAGAATGAGTCACTCCAGACTTAGGACGGTGAATCATCAATGCTCCCCACAGCGCAGGACAATCGTCTGTTCTCGCCGCCGATTCTCGTACCGGAAGATCGCTTGCGAGAGTTCTGTGGAGCAACGCTTGATCTTTTACAGGGAGGAAGTGCGAATGGCTCGATACTCGCGGAAGTGCTGCCTTCGTTCGTAAGTATTTTGAGCGATTCAAGCCGCGAAGCGGGTCTGATCGGCGACGAGTTCAACGGTTGGAAAGAACGCTCGGACAAGTTGATTCGGCTAGCGTTATTACACGGCGGCGATGATGCGGAGGCACTCATCCAAAGTCTCGCCCATGTCCGCCAACAGGCCACACGCACGATTGATGCACTGAATGCACTGCGCGAATTTTCGCCAGCGGATCGCTCCGTGATCTCACGACCGAGCCATGAGGTCGCTCCGCTCGATGATCACGGCGGCCGTCGCGAACCAATCGCGGTGGAGCGTCATCTTCAGGATTTTTGCGAAGCGGTTCTCGACCTGTTGCCGCCGCGTCCTCAAAGCGGATCGGCTCTCTCGCAAACGATTCCGTCGCTCATCGGCATGTTCAAAGGATGCCAGCCTGCTGTGATCGTGCAACTCCGCGCGGAGTTGCAGGGATCAACCGCCGCGTCACAGCAGTTGATGGAACTGGCGGCTGTGCATTGCGACGCGGCTGTCGGAGGGCTGCAACAGAAAGTCAAACTGGCTCACACGCATGCGGCACGTGTGATTAATACGCTCGAAGCACTGCACTTGGCGTCTTATGTCCAAGCGTTAAATAACTCTGAAAATGAGGCCGACGAATTGCCGTCAACCGGCGAAGGTTCCGGAACTGATCGCAGCGGCCCGTCTCCTGAGAACCGTCAGCGTTCGAGAGACTTTTATCAAATGGCCGAACGTTGCCAACAGCAGCAGGACTTTACGACAGCCGAGGCGCTTTACGCGGAGGTGTTGCGGCTCGATCAAAATTTTCGACTGGCCTATCTGCATCGCGGACACATTCGGCTGCTGCGGGGCAAGGCGAGCAAAGCCATCACCGATCTCTCAAAGGCACTGCGACTTCATGGGCAAGATTCGTTGGCGTTTCATTGGCGTGGCGATGCGTTCGCATTGTGCGGACGATTTGCCGAGGCGCTCGACGACTACGATCGTTCGCTCGAATTGAGTCCTGACAGCTTCACCGTGCGTTACAACCGAGCGGTCGTGCTCCGACAAGCCGGAAACCTGAATCATGCTTGGGTGGAGCTGAAGAAGCTGATGCGGCTCAAGCCGAACGTCGCCGGTTTGTACTTGAATCGCGGTTTGATCTGCCTGAAACGTGGCAAACGCGAGCAAGCCATTGCAGAGTTTCAAACGACGCTCACGCATCAGCCCAATTCTCAGGAAGCAATTGATTGGCTCAAAAAATTGGGCATGGCGTTTGATCAAACGACAGCCGCATCGTCTGCGAAAACTTCCGTGAGCCGCAGTCCAAAGAAAGTTCTGAAGCGCGAGGGCGATGTCCTGATTGCGGCTCAAGTTGACGAACAAACGCCGCAGCTCGATGTGGCTCCCGTCAGTATTCAAGCTCCAAAAATCCAAGCTCCAAAAAGTGATGATGAACTCGCGATTGGTCTTCTAGCCGAAGAGCCAGCCACGACAACCATCGCGTCTGATGCCGCACCGCCCCTGGCCAATGATTTGCCACTTTCCATCACTCCAGTACCAACGAATCGGCGTCTCGCAGCGGTTTCGACAACAACAGCTTCGGCGACGACTGAGATCGGCAATGAAGTCAGCTCGGCGGAGACCACGAAGAACACATCCGGCAACATTGAAATCCGCTGCCCTTCGTGCGATGCGAAAAGTTTTGTGCGTTGGACCATGTTGCAGCCTGGCAAAATCATGACCTGCTCACGCTGCGGGCGCAATTTCACGACCGAGTCCAATGGAACATTGACGGAAGTTGTCAAAAACCGGAAAGGACATTGGAAAGCCCAAACCGAGCCGCTCATCGACTGGAAGGATTACCGGCTCTTCGCGAGCGTCGCCGCCGTGATCCTTCTGGCGTCCGTGACCTATTACGCACCATCGTATTTCCGAAAAACCGTGCCCGATGATGCCGAGTATCCCAAGGAGCTTGAGCCACGAGCAAAGGTGTTTGCGTTGGCTTGGCTGAAGGGTGACTATCGTACGATGCGCCAGTTGACGGACCCCGTGCAAAGCAAAGATCTCTTTATGTGGGTTATGGATAATCCAGCCCCTGCCGTGAAATCACCTGCTACTCTCGAAAGAGATGTGAATTTCAAGGTTGTTATTGTGGCCGATGACCCTCCGACCACTCGACTTCAAGTAAAGTTTGCTGGACTCCAGGTTGCGAATGGACGCCCTATTTCTGATTTGCCCTTGGCCTGGAGACAGGAATCCGAACATTG
>JAYUFI010000383.1:0-2127 GCA_043738805.1 Planctomycetaceae bacterium
GATTATCAACGAAGAATCGCAGCAGGTTTATCGGCGGCTGCGCGAAGGACATTACAAGCCGCCGGACGGAAAGATCGACGGGCAGCGAATCCGCGACGACGCGCATGCCTTCATCATTCGAGTGGCTCAGGTTTATCGGCCCGACGTTGAGAACCCGCTGTTGGAAACGAGCTTGGACCAATTGCTGCGTGCGGGGAGTCGAGCGTGTCTGCATCTGCTGGTCGTGCTCGAACGGCTGCCGCTGAATCCGAAAGATCAGACCATCAGCGCGCTGCACAGCTATTTGCAGAAAGCATTGAAGGCGTATGAGCTTTACACGTCGGCTCAGCCTTACTTTGGTTACATGCAGAGCGTGTCTTACTTCGGTCGTTGGATTGCGGGGGCGACGCCGCTGACGTTGGGGCTGACGTGGGCGCTGACGGAGTTAGGTAAGCGTGGCACAAAGGCGGCGGCGAATTGGTTCCTTGATCAACAAGCGGTCGCGTTGCTGAATGAAGTGGTGCGGGTCATCGGCTTTGAGGTCGCGAGCATTTATGGTGGCGACTTCCGGCATCGCGATCCGAATTGGATTTACGCTTCTGAGTTGACCGACTTGATGAGCCGCTTTCCGTTGTCGCGCGAGAACCTTGCTCAGTCATTGCGCGAAGTCGGCTCTCAGCATCTCCGCAGCGAGTACGACCGCATCTTCCTCTATCGTTGCCTGTCGATGCACCAACATGTGAAGTCGCTTGCCGACGCGCACGAGATGCTGACGTTGCCCGATCGCGAACAGATTGCGCGACGGCTCGAACGCTTTTATCAATCGTTCATTCACGGCAAGACGCGCAAAGCGGTTGACGATTGGCGTGCGGGTGTTGAACGACGACTCGGACTGAAGCTGCATCTACCGGACACGCTCCCGGCGACGTTGCATGAGAAGTCGGCGAATGAGCCGCACGGCGAACAACTCAAAGCCGTCAGTTCACTCGCGGCATTCATGATCTGCGTCAAAGGCTGTCCGATCGACGAACTGGAAACGCGGCTGAATTTCGCGGACTTGTTTCGCGGGTTGGGCGATGCTTCTCGCCGCGATCTCATTGAGGGATTTGCCGAGAACCCGCCGTATGCGTTCGAGCCGCCGGACCTGGA
The DNA here is from genome assembly GCA_043738805.1 of Planctomycetaceae bacterium. Lineage (GTDB taxonomy): Bacteria > Planctomycetota > Planctomycetia > Planctomycetales > Planctomycetaceae > SXKJ01. Next base: position 1,129 of record JAYUFI010000383.1, read on the forward strand.
TGTCTCGCTGCCGACAGCCGTGCAGTACGTCACAGATCTTTGTCGGTTGGCCGCGCGAGCCCGGCCTTGGGATGTGCAACCGGACGAGATTGTTTTGGAAACCGCCGTGTTCCTCGGTCAAGAATTTGCCAAGATCAAAAAGCAACTTGATCGCGAATACGGCGATGCCTTTGCCACTTTGCTTCCGAAAGACGCCCCCGGATCGAATGTGGATGCACTCGTCGCGAAGGTCGCGCTCGCGGAACTTGCTCGCGATGAAAGCCCCTTATTCGCCTACACCGGCACGAACATCCGTTGGCCGAGCCAGATCGCGCTGCCGGACGGCGATCGCAAAAGCGGACTCGTCGGGACATCGACTCGTTTGATCCTGATTGAGACTTCTGATCGCGGCTTCGTCGTCGCATCGAGTTCGATCATCGGACTGACGTTGAAAAAGATCCCCGGTCGCTTGATCGACGATTGCCAAATCACGGGATCAACCTGGACCGTCGAAGGGCATGAGGGAATCGCCACGATCAGCATGCACATCTCAGGCTCGATCATCAGCCGCTTCGACTCGTATTTTCGGCCACTCTTCTCGACACAACCAGCACGGCCCGTTTGACCGTTGTTACTTGAGTTGCCAAGCCAGCAAGCGTTGAAAGATTCTTGATCGGCTTTTGACAGGCTGGCAAACCGACCTAGGTTTGGCTTGCACAACGCAGAGCCCAGCAGTTTGTCTGAGTTCTGTTGAGTGTCCCTCAATGTGAGCAACGTTAGATGACGTTGTTCGGTCGCGAATGTTCTCCGACCAGTCGGTGCCAGGGATGTTGGTGAGTGGCTGCGGGCACTCTGCCACTCACCGATGATGAGGCAGTTCCATCAAACAAGTTTGGGCCAATTCCTTTCCTCACCCTGTTCAGGAGCAAAACGCAATGAAACTCGGAAATCGTTCTCGTCGGACCGGCTTTACGCTGGTGGAAGTGTTGATCGTCGTCGTGATCCTCGGCATTCTGGCCG
>JAYUFI010000384.1:0-2126 GCA_043738805.1 Planctomycetaceae bacterium
TGGGACGAGCAAACTCCGATTGATCGTGGGTTCTGGAAAGCGCGCATTCAATCCGCAATTCAATTGCGCTCGACATTGTTCGGCGCGAGCAGCGACGTCACAGCCTATCGGCTCATCAACAGTGAAGCGGACGGCTTGTCCGGCTTGACCGTCGATCGTTACGACCGTTGGTTGAGCGTGCAATTCACGAGCTTCGCGATCGCTCAACGTCAAACGCAGATCGTCGAATTGCTCTGCGAACTGGTTCAGCCAGCAGGCATCGTGTTGCGCACTGAGAAGGGAACGCTCGACGCCGAAGGGCTGGAAATTGCCGACGGACTCCTCTTCGGTGAACCGCCGCCGCGACCGCTAGTCGTGGTCGAACACGGACTGAAGTGGGAAGTCGATCTGACCGAAGGACACAAGACTGGCGGGTATCTCGATCAACGAGACAATCACCGCGCGTTGGCTCAATACGTCAAAGGGCACCGAGTGCTCGATGTCTTCTGCTACACGGGCGGCTTCGGAATCGGAGCACTCGTTTGGGGCGATGCGGCAGAAGTGGTCGCCGTTGATTCTTCGGAACCGGCACTCGCGACAGCTCGACGCAACGCGGAACTCAACGGCGTCAGCAATCGTTGGCGTTCAGAAAAAGCGGATGCTTTCAAAGCCCTCGAAGGATTACGTGATGCGGGTGAGTTGTTCGACACCGTTGTGCTTGATCCGCCGAAGCTGACTCGCACGCGCGCCGCGTTACCGCAAGCCATGCGGGCGTATCACAGTCTCAATCGACTCGCGGTCTCGGTCTTGAAGCCCGGCGGCTTGCTTGCGACCTGTTGCTGTTCCGGCTTAGTGAGTCACGAAGACTTCGAGCAAATGTTGGCCGACGTCGCCATTCAATCTGGCCGCGACATTCGCATCGTCGATGTCCGCAGAGCCGCACCCGATCACCCGGTCTCGCCGTTCTGTCCTGAGAACGACTACTTGAAGTACTACCTCTGCCACATCGCGTAGCACAGGCGGCTCGCCTGTGAACCTACCGATCTACAAGCAGGCGAGCCGCCTGCTCTAGGTGTCCGTCACGTGGAACGATGACGGCTGCGTAATTGTGGCCTCGCAGCGCTACGACCTTACTTGTCTTTGAGTGGGATGAAGTCATCGCCGACATCGGTGTCTCCGCCGAGCGGTTTTTGCTTCGGTACCGGGACCGCGAACCCATCGTCTTCTTCGTCATCATCAATGGGGACGGGGAACTCCATGCTCAAGTCCAGGTTCTTCGGACCTGCGAGTGGTTTGCTGCGAGCAGTCGCGACTTCAGGAACTCGCGAGGCTTTCGCCGGTGCCAGCGGAGTCTCGGCGGCAATCGGTGCGGCGGAGGCTCCCTTGGACTTTTTGTCAGCAGATTTTTTGTCGGCCTCTAGCTTGAACGCCACATCGCCAATCATCAGTTCGTCGCCGAAATCGACGGACGACTGCGTTTCAACGCGCACTCCGTTGACCCACACGCCATTCATGCTGCCGAGATCACGAACAACGAAGTGGTTGTTGACCAGCGCGACCGCACAATGTTTGCGCGAGATCTTGCGGCTGTTCAAGATGACTGCGTCACAATCAGGATGACGGCCAACCAACACAATCGGCTTATCCAGCACGATTGCTTTTCCTTGATTGACGGGCATCAAAACAGCAGGCATGAAACGACTCCAGACACACTGCGATCCGTCGCTCCATAAAGTCCGTCGTCAGCATAACCCAGGCTTGGCACTGACGCGACCGAATGCCGTCAGCATCGACTGAGAATCCTGACGATTGCATCCATCGGGCCGGTCGCGACGACATTGTGGCGTGACGCTCTGCGTCGCGATTCACGACGCGAAGCGTCGTGCCACCCTGCGGCATCGCCGCATTACTTCTTCGCGTTCTGCCGAGCCACTTCCAAACGGGGTTTCGCCTTCTCGACAAACTCGCTCTTCGGGAACTCAGTCAACAGTGTCTCGTAGTCCGTCACCGCTTTGCTCCATTCGCCAAGCTGCTCGTCACACAACCCGACTTGAAACAACGCCGCCGTCTGCCACTCCGGGAACTTGTAGAGGATGTAAACCTTCAAGTAGTTTTCGAGCGCCGTCTTGAAATCTTTTTGGATGAAG
>JAYUFI010000385.1:0-5624 GCA_043738805.1 Planctomycetaceae bacterium
TGCTTTTTTTTCTTGCTTGACCACGCCGGGGGGCGTCGAGCTAGCGTGAGAGACCCTCAAGCGGGGCAGAGCGTAGCCGTGATCCGGAACACTCGAAAGTGTCCGAGTGTCGCGCGCGACGGTCGCGACACCTTTGCCGATTGAGCAATGACTTCTTTGGTTGTCATTGCCGGGAATAACTCGTTGTGCGGTCATGCGGGTCATTCCCGTGGTACGGAGTATTTCAGAGGCGCTTAGGTTTCGTCCGCAGAGCCGCGGTCCAAATCGCGCGGACGATCGTGTTGGCCATCGCCAGTTGACGATCCTTGGCAAGCGGTCTCGTGATCGGAGGGCCGGCGCGCCTCGGCGGAATTCGCCGCAGCGTCGGCTTTGAACTCACCAAGAACGAATTCGTAGGACGGGCAAGAGTGCCCGCCGAAAAGCCGGCGACGGACAAGAGTGCCCGTCCTACAAAAACGCGAATCATTCTTGGACAAGTTTTTGATCAGCGAGCCACACTCGTCACACCGTGCCCCAGGAGTTCGGTCCATGAAGTTCTCGATGCAGAAGAACCGACGACGCTTTGCCCGTCGTCCTTGGCAAATGGTTTTGGAACTTCTGGAAGATCGTACGTTGCTGACGGCTCCCGTCGTGCTTCCGATCGCGGATCAATACGCCCCGGTCAACACGGGGTTCGTGTTGAATGTCGGCTCCTTTGATTTGGACAACTTCACAACCCCCGGCTCCGACCCGGTCACTCTTTCTGCTCGATTGGCGAACGGTGGTCTGTTGCCCGCGTGGCTCTCGTTCTCAGCCGGACAGGGAGCGGGGACCGGAACGTTTACGAGCACCGGGACGATCGGCTCGATTGATGTCATCGTGACCGCGACTGATTCCAGCGGAGGGACAGGGACCGATACGTTCACGATTGTCGCAACCGAAGGAACCTTGTCGGCGGTCAATCTGTTGTCAAATCAAACGGTCGGCGTTCACACCCCATTTTCGTTGTCCGCCGGAAACGTCTTTACTGACACCGATAGTGATGCGTTGACGCTGTCAGCCACACAGAGCAACGGCAAGCCGCTTCCCGCGTGGCTTACATTCACTCCGGCCACCGGCCTCTTCACCGGCACTCCGCTGGATACCGACATCGGTGCGATCGACGTGAAGGTGACGGCGACGGACCCCAATCTGGCCGCAGCGATTGACTTGTTTTCGATCATCGTCCCGCTGAATCACACGCCGCAGTTCACCAAAGGAACGGATCAAGTTCAGCTTCAGTCCGGCAATCCACAGAGCATCACTGTTTCAAACTGGGCCACCGAAATCTACGAAGGGCCGCCGGAGGAGTACGCGCAGACGCTGAACTTCGTCATCACCACAGACAACGACGCGCTCTTCAGCGTACTCCCGACAATCTCGATCGACGAATCGCAACCGCATCCGCTGACTGGAACGCTGAGCTACACGCTCGCTCCCGGCGCGAGCGGGACGGCGAATGTCACCGTGAAGTTGAAGGACAACGGCGGCACAGCCAGTGGCGGTGACGACACGAGCGATCCGCAAATCTTCGTGATCGCCGTCACCAATTCGACTGAGCTGACGTTGAGCGTCGTCAACCCGATCGCCAATCAAACGGTTGGCGTTCACACGCAGATGTCGTTGTCGGCGGCGAACACATTTCTTGATACTGACGGCGACCCGTTGACGCTGAGCGCGACGTTGTCGAGCGGCGGCGTGCTCCCTTCCTGGCTCACCTTCAATCCGGCCACGAACACGCTCAGCGGAACGCCGCTGGATGCTGACATCGGTTCCGTCACCGTGAAGATCACGGCGACTGATCCGAACGGAGCGACTGCCTCGGACACGTTCACGATCAATGTGCCGTTGAACCACACGCCTCAGTTCACGAAAGGCGCGGATCAAGTGGTCGATGAAGATTCCGGCCTGCAGACCGTTCCGAATTGGGCGACAAACATCCTCAAAGGCCCGCCCGACGAGGCGACTCAAACGGTGAACTTTACCGTCACGACCAACAACGATGCGCTCTTCAGTGTGTTGCCAACGATCACGCCAACGGGCACGCTGAGCTACACCTCGGCCCTGAATGCCTACGGCGTTGCCACGGTGACAGTGACGCTGAAAGACAACGGCGGCAACGCGGCCGGCGGCGTCGATACGAGCGATCCGCAATCCTTCACGATCACGATCGGTGCGGTCAACGACGCTCCCAGCTTCACCAAAGGTGCGGACGTGACCGTGCTCGAAGACTCCGGCAATCAAGCAGTTGTCGCTTGGGCAACCAGCATCAGTGGTGGTCCCAACGAAGCAAGCCAGATCGTCACCTTCACGATCACGACCAACAACAACGCGCTCTTCAGCGTCTTGCCGACAATCTCATCGAACGGCGCGTTGAATTTCACACCCGCAATGAATGCAAACGGCTCAGCCATCATCACGGTGACGGCAGTCGATGACGGTGGTGTGTTGAACGGCGGAGTCAACACGAGTGCTTCGCAGACTTTCAACGTCAATGTCACGGCAGTCAACGACGCGCCGAGCCTCACGCTCGCCGGCAATCCGCCGACGATCCTCGAAGACTCGGCGTTGCAGACGATCCCTAATTTCGTGACGAGCGTCAGCATCGGCCCGGCCAATGAAGTCGGCCAGGTGATCACGAAATATACCGTCACGCAAACTGCCAGCACCGGCGGTCTGACGTTCTCCACGGCACCGAGCATTGATCCCGTCACGAAGACGATGACCTATCAAGCGGCGGCGAATTCCAGCGGCACCGCCACTTTCAGCGTCACCGTCACCGATGATGGCGGAATCGTCAACGGCGGTATTGATACCAGTTCAACGCAAACCTTCATCATCTCCGTGACTGCGGTCAACGATCCTCCGACCTTCACGATCATGGGAAACCCGCCCGCCTCTGCGGAAGACGCGGGCGTACAAATCGTCGCCGCGTTTGCGACGAACATCAGTGCCGGAGCCCCCAACGAATCAGGCCAAGCGCTGACCTTCAATCTCACTCCGACTGGCACGACGGGCGGCCTGACATTTTTCACCGCACCGAGCATCGACCCAGTCACCGGCAACTTGACGTATCAAGCGGCCGCGAATTCCAACGGCACCGCGACCTTCAGCGTCACGCTGTCGGACAACGGCGGCGGAATGAACACGTCGGCCACGCAATCCTTCACAATCGCCGTCAACTCGGTCAACGACGCGCCGACCATCACGCTCGCCGGCAACCCCGCGACGATCCTCGAAGACGCAGGTCCGCAAACGATCGCGGCCTTTGCAACAAACATCACTGCCGGAGCGCCGAATGAGTCATCTCAAACGCTGACACTCAACATCATTCAAACGGCCAGCACCGGCGGTCTGACGTTCGTCGTGACACCGAACATTGATCTCATCACTGGCGCGTTGACCTATCAGGCTGCTGCCGATGCCAACGGTTCCGCGACTTTCAGTGTCACGTTGATGGATAACGGCGGCACTGCGAACGGTGGCACCGACACGAGCATCACTCAGAGCTTCACGATCACCGTCACGCCGGTGAACGACGCTCCGAGCTTCACGCTCAGTGGCGATCCGCCGACGGTTGTCGAAGACGCCGGTCTGCAATCGGTCGCGAGCTTCGTCACGAACATCAGCGCCGGCCCGGCCAATGAATCGACTCAGACATTGACCTTCACCGTCGCGCAAACTGGAAGCACCGGCGGCCTGTCTTTCACAACTGTACCGAGCATCAATCCGTTGACCGGCGCGTTGACTTATCAATCGGCTACCAACGCGAGCGGTACCGCGACATTCAGCGTCACTCTAAAAGACAACGGTGGGGTGACGAATAATGGCGTCGATACGAGCATCACGCAGACCTTTACCATCACAGTTCTGAACGTCAACGACGCGCCGACGTTCTCGAAAGGGGCTAATTGGACGGACCTCGAAGTGGGGGTCAACGACGGGCCGTACACGATCACCAATTGGGCTACCGGCATGAACCCCGGCGCGGCGGATGAATCGAGCCAAGTGCTCGACTTCCTCGTGACGACGAATAACCCCGGCTTGTTCAGCGTCTTGCCCGAAATCAACGCGACGACCGGCACGTTGACCTTCACGCCGCTTGACGGGTTCGGCGGCACAGCCACGATTACCGTCAAGCTGCATGACAACGGCGGCACGGCGAACGGCGGCGTTGATACCAGTGCGGCTCGGACTTTCACGATCACGTCGGTCGTCAAAGACGTGGTCTATACCTCGGCGAAGTCCGCTCAGTTGAAAGCGAGTGTCGTCAACGGCCAGTTGAAGGTCTCGATCGGCGGCGTACCCTATTCGAGTTATCAAACTGCGCACATCGAAACGCTGACGCTTAACGGCGGATCGAACAACGACGTGATCAATCTCACCGGCCTGTCACCAGTCGTGTATCCGAAGCTGAAGAGCATCGTCATCAACGGTGGAGCAGGCAAAGACGCGATCACGATGACGGCGGGCAGCACGAACGCTTTCTCAGCAATGCTCACCGTGACGATCAACGGCGGAGCCGACAACGACGTCATCAACCTCACCGGCCTTCCGGGCGGTCTCTTCCCGAACCTCACCAGCTTCGTCATCAACGGCGATGCCGGTAACGATGCGATCTATGGTTCGGAATCCGCCGAAACGATTAACGGTGGTGACGGCAACGACACCATCCGAGGCGGAGCCGGCAACGACAGCATCACCGGAGGTCTCGGCAACGACACCATCCAAGGTGGCAACGGCAACGACACGATCGACGGCGGCGCGGGAAACGACGCGATCTCCGGACAGTCGGGCGATGACCTGCTGCTCGGCAGTGACGGCACCGACACAATTCTCGGTGGCGCGGGCAATGACACACTCAAAGGAGGCAATGGCAACGACCTGCTCATCGGCGGTGCTGGCATCGACAACATCGACGGCGAAGCAGGCAACGACACCGCACTCGGTGGCAAAGGCGGCCCGGCTCGCGGAGGCAACGGTCACCGCGACGTCGGCGACATTATCTCCGCCGAGATCATCAACGAAGCCTTCTCCAAGTTGTTCGCGTTTGAGTAAACGGCCAGAGAACAAGCCGCTTCGCGATTTCGTAGCCCGGTTTTCCAAACCGGGCGCGTTATTTCACCCGGTTTGAAAAACCAGGCTACGGAGTTGCCTCTTCCGTGCTCGCTTACGGTTCCAGCAACGCACACGAATGCGGCGTGCGGTCTACTTTGGGCAATACCTTCGGCTTGTAGATTTCCACGTATGCTTTCGCGAGCCGATGTTGGTCGAGTGCCTCGGCGGAACTCCAACGTTCCACGAGAATGAAAACTTTCGCTTCGCTTTGAGAGTGATAAAGCTCAAACCGTTCGCAGCCGGGTTCCAATCGCGACAGCCGCGTTTGTTCCAACAGCAGCGATTTGACCTCGTCAATATCTCGTTCGTCTTTGACGGTGACGACCACATTGTTATAGACCATGACATGCCTCAGCGTTTCGGGGTTCGTGACCAGTGACTCAAACCAAGCAGTGACGCGGGCAGATTAGTTGTCCGAGCAAGGTCGTGCCACGGTGCTCGATCTGTTACGAATTCGCCGCTCACCGACCACTCGATGATGCTGTTGA
>JAYUFI010000386.1:0-5623 GCA_043738805.1 Planctomycetaceae bacterium
TGCGTTCGCCTTCGAGACCCATTGACTCGTTGACGTACTTGTCGAGATCAACGCCATCGCTTTGCAGGAACGCGAGCACTCGGCCATTCGGATGGACGAGCACATGCTTCGGGGCGTTCGGGATGTTGGCTGAGGAGCGCTGAATGATCCCCGCTCCGCCGAAGCGATTCCGTACCGGGCTGTTCTGCGGCGCGAGTTGTCGATTGGGTGACGATGGTTGTTGCACGGGTTGTGATTGCGGCTGCGGCGTTGCTGGTCGCGAACGAATCGCGGGAGCCGGCGCTCGACCGGGTTGAGCCGGTCGAGCCAACGGATTCTGTGCCGGGACTGGAGCACGATTGACGTTGATCGGTTGCGTCGTGGATTGAGGTTGTCCTTCAGGCACGACGGTCGGCGGTACGAATTGCTGACCCACTCGTTGAGCGGAAGCGAGTTCGGCGTCGCGGCGGTTGGTCTGCTCCATGATTTGAGCGACCTCATCGTAAACCGATTTTGTTTTCTTGTACTTGCCGAGTTGTGCCAGCCGACGTGAGGCGGCGTCAGCGGTGTCGTTATGCGATTGCAGTTCGAGCAACTCTTGTTCGATGTTGCCGAACTCCCAGTTTTTCGTGTCCTGCTGAGTGATCTCTTGCAGTTGCCGATCAATGTTCGCCAAGCGTTGCTGACGATCAGCGGCTCCCGATTTTTCCTTCGTGGTGGTTACTTTTGCTTTCGGAGATCCAAACGGTGACTCGGTGTCCGCATCAATTTTGGTGCGAGCCTTTGAGCCGGGCGTTTTCGAGGCGACATCTTTGGGTTGTGGAACATGGTCGCCGGACGTTTCCGCGCGTGCCCCATCGCGAACGTTCTCCTTGATCGCTTCGAGTTCCGCCATATCGACCGGCGCAACATTCGGATCACGAACGGCACCGGCTGAGCCGCTGTCATCAGAGAACGGATCGCCGTCAGAGCGCTTCGTCTGTGCGAACTGTTTCGTTTTGTCTGCCGAAACAATCTTCGCACCGGGAACCCAACGGTAATGTCCTTTTGGCGGCTTGATCTTTAGATAGGCCACTTCACCGCGTTCATCTTTCAACGTCTTCTCGGCAATGATCTCGACCTCTTCTCCTTTTTGCAGACGACGTTGTTCAACGAAGTGATCGTCACCGAACGAAGTCCCCACCCAAGCGATGACGGGCGTCTCGCTGACGACCGTGCCTCGCTCGCCGTCGCGACGAACGAATTCCGTGCGCACCCACGAAAAACTGCCGAGCGGCGGTTCGACCATGAACCATCCACCGGGATCGTGACGCACGACAGAAACCGGATCACCTTTGCGAAAGCGGCTCGTCGGGTAGTACTGCTTACCGGGTCCGCTCCGCGCATAAACTTCGTCGTCAGCAATAACCGCGTCATACGGAAATGAGCGTGAGACTTGTGCGTTCACCGAGTTCGTAAATGTGCTCAGCGATGAGACCAACATCAGCATGATGACGATCGTTCGCATGGCTAATCTCCTGAAAGGGACTGCGGAATGCTCAGGTAACTGCGAGCAGACCGCAGGACGGGAAAGACGAAATCGAAGGTTGAGTGGAATCCTGAATGGGGCGTGGGTCATATCGAAATCTCCGGAAAACGCTCAAGGTCATTCGGACACTTCCGAGGAATGAAGAGCCGCAGAAATCTGTAGCCCGGTTTTTCAAACCGGGTGTGATCACGCGCGCGGTTTGAAAAACCAGGCTACGGCTTAGGTCGTAGGAAGAGCCTGATCTGGTTCGCGCACCTCAACTTCTTCGCCATCGGGGCCAAGCAAGTAGGCGATGCGGCCCGCTCCGGGAACGGGTGGGATAAACGGTTCGGGGTGCGATGGATGCGGTCGTGCTCCGAGTTTTATGGCTCGATCCAAGAAGGCGTTGAGGTCAGCCACCTCGAACGCCAAATGGACCGGGCCGGGGATGTAGTCGGTCCAGGTTTGCAGTTGGTCTGTCTCGCCGGAGCGAGTGCTGAATAACTCGATGCTGATTTCACTGACTTTCAACCACGCCATTTCACGCCGTTTGAAGGGTCGCCGCACGAGCAGTTCGGCACCGAGAACCTCAATGTAAAACTGCAACGATTGATCGAAGTGAGCCGTTTGCACAGCGACATGATGAAGACGAACGGTCATAGGGGCTCGTGAGAAAAATTTGGGAGGAAGTTCTGATGGTGAAGGACTCGGACTCCATTTGTTGGTTGAGAAAGCCTCGTTCGGATCAGTCCGAAGTACTTGCCAGTCACTCATTCGTTCAGCCTGGGTAATTTGGGATGACTTGCCAGCCCTTTGGATGGCCCTACCATTCTCCTCCTCACCGTCACTGGTTAAGTATGACACATAGAGTGACGGCGGACGGAAGCTGTCGATTCCGTCGCGGTGAGCGAACCGATCGCAGGACTGCGGGTGCTCCGGGCTTGTGAATCAATTTTGTGGGGCACGTTGAAAACGTGCCAAATCAATCAGAATTCGAGCACGTTGAAAACGTGCTCCACGAATGATCCACAGCATCAGAGATGCGGAGTTTTTGCATGAGAATCTGGCCAGGAAGGCCGTCCCCGTTGGGTGCGACATGGGACGGATCGGGCGTGAACTTCGCTCTGTTTTCCGAGAACGCGACACGCGTGGAATTGTGCTTGTTCGATTCCGCGACTGCTCGCAAAGAGGCGCATTGCATTCCGCTGCCTGAGCAGACCGATCAAGTTTGGCATGGCTACTTGCCAGACATTCGGCCCGGCCAGCTTTACGGCTTTCGAGTGAGCGGGCCGTACAACCCGACGGCGGGACATCGTTTCAACCCACACAAGGTTTTGCTCGATCCGTATGCGAAAGGAATCGGCCGCGATGTCCGTTGGGCCGATTCGATGTTTGGATACGAAGTCGGACACGCGGCTCAGGATCTGTCGTTCGATGCGCGTGACAATGCGGACTGTGCTCCGCTGGCGATCGTCGTGAATGACTCGTTCTTTTGGCAGAACGATCGGCTACCGAAGACGCCGTGGCATAAGACGCTGATTTACGAAGCTCACACACGCGGCTTCACGATGCAGCATCCGGGTGTTCCCGAACATCTGCGTGGGACGTATGCGGGGCTCGCGACGAAGGCTTCAATCCGACATCTGAAGCGGCTGGGCGTGACGGCGGTCGAGCTGATGCCGGTCCATCATCACGTCGATGACCGACATTTGATTGAACACGATCGTACGAACTTTTGGGGCTACAACTCGCTGTCGTACTTCGCTCCGGAGATGCGTTACGCAGCGGCGAAGTCGCCTCAAGAAGCAGTGCGCGAATTCAAGCGGATGGTCCGCACGTTGCATCGTCACGGACTCGAAGTGATCCTCGACGTGGTCTACAACCACACGGGCGAAGGGAGCGAGTTCGGGCCGACGCTCTCGCTGCGCGGCATCGATAACGCGTCGTATTACCGACTCGTCCCGAACGATCGTCGGCACTACATGGACTTCACCGGCTGTGGCAACACCTTGAACATGGTTTGCCCGCGCGTACTGCAACTGATCATGGACAGCTTGCGGTATTGGGTGACCGAAATGCATGTCGATGGATTTCGGTTCGATCTTGCGGCGGCACTCGCGCGCGAGCTGTACGAGGTCGATAAGCTCGGTGCGTTCTTCGACATCATTCATCAAGACCCCGTTCTCTCGCAGGTGAAGCTCATTGCCGAACCTTGGGATCTCGGCCCCGGCGGCTATTTGGTCGGCAACTTTCCGGCCGGTTGGACCGAATGGAACGGCAAGTATCGCGACACGATCCGCCGCTTCTGGTGCGGTGACGGAGCGGCTGTGTCGGAGTTCGCGACGCGGCTCACTGGCAGCAGCGATTTGTACGGACACAGCGGCCGCCGACCGTATGCGAGCATCAACTTCGTCACCTCTCACGACGGTTTTTCGATGCACGATCTCGTCAGCTACAACCACAAACGCAACGACGCAAACGGCGAACAGAACCGCGATGGCGAGCAGCACAACATCAGTTGGAACTGCGGCGTCGAAGGACCAACCGATGACGCGAACATCACTGAACTTCGCGAGCGACAGAAACGAAATTTCTTTCTGACACTGCTGCTCTCTCAAGGGGTGCCGATGATTCGCGGCGGTGATGAATTGAGTCACTCGCAGCAAGGAAACAACAATGCGTACTGCCAAGACAACAAACTCAGTTGGCTCGATTGGGAACTGACGCCGCAACAAACGGAGTTCCTCGATTTCTGCCGCAAGGTCGTTTTGCTTTGGCAACAGCATCCGGTCTTTCAGCGACGCCACTTCTTTCAAGGCCGTTCGATTCGCGGCACCGAAGTGCGCGACATCACATGGCTGAACCCGACGGGTAAGGAGATGACCGATGCCAATTGGCACTCGGACCTCAATCGCTGCCTCGGCGTCTTTCTGTCGGGCGACCTGATCGACGAAGTTGATGAGCAAGGCCGCCAGATCGTCGATTCGTCGATGTTGATGCTGATGAATTCATCGCCAAACGATGTCATCTTCACGCTACCGATATTGCCCGATCACGAGTTCTGGTGGCCGCTGCTGGACACCATGCGACCCAACGCACAACCCTCACGTTGGCCCGGCGGAGCCTCGTATCTCTTGGCCGCTCGCTCGCTCGCCGTCTTGCAACTCAAACAAACTTGGCCACATCAACTGAAGAAATTGGCTTCGCGATTCAGCCGCAAATCGCGCAAAGCGTAGGATGGCGAAGCCGTACCGTATTGTTGCATTTGGGTTTTGTTGACTATTGCCCGCTCACCAACCTCAACGGACGGCTGCTGGCAATCTCGCGAAAGACGTCATTTAACTGCTGCGCTACGGCGGAGGTTGATTGACCTCCGGCGATCACGAATGACTGGCCGCCGGTTGTGTTTGCCACAGTCTGCAATGTGGCCGTGTCGGCGTCCGCTCCTAGAGCGATCGTCAGAATCTTGATGTTGTTCGCGGCAGCGAGATTGGCCTCGTTCAACACTGCGGCTGTTCCAGCGGAAACGCTCGTGGGCAGGTTGGCTTGACCGTCTGTCAGCAACACCATGAGTCGGAAACTTCGAGGACGAGCGTGTGCGACCAATTCATTTCGAGCCAATGTCATTCCTGCGGAAATGTTGGTTGGTGACGCGTAATGTCCCGCTTGACGCTGCTGCGTGATGGTCTTGATGGTCGTGAGATTGGTGGTCAAGCCTTGTTCCAAAATGCCGCCTGAGCTTGACGACGTGAAGACCGATAAGCCGACTTGATCTTGAGCGCCCGTGCTCGTCAAAAAGTCGATGAACAATCCAACCGCGTCTTTCAATGGTTTGATCGGTTGCTCGCTGGTCTTCCAAAGATCGGGTGTGTCCGCGTAGGTAAAGCGGTTCCATTGCAGATAATCGAGCCACGTCATGTAGCCATACATATCCCGGTAGCCCGGCGCGATAAGATTGCCGCTCGACGCTTGCACGTAAGAGATATATTCCGACCAACTGCCACCGGGGTAGGGATACGTGCCATTCAAGCCCAGCGCGGTCTTGATATTTGTGGCCGTGAAGTCGAACTGCTCGCCGTTGTTGCCACTCGAAAGACTGGCGTTGCTTCCGGAGATCACCCATGCGGTCGAGATATC
>JAYUFI010000387.1:0-14965 GCA_043738805.1 Planctomycetaceae bacterium
CATCACCTGCTGCATGTGCTCCGAGCGAAAGTCAGCGACCGCTTGGGACTCTTCAACGGCGAAGGAGCCGAAGCACTCGCAGAGATCGTCAACATCCGCAAACGCTCGGCAGAACTGCGACTTTTAGAAACGTGGTCAGTTCCCGCTGAGCCGCGATCGCTCACGATTGCCACGGCAATGCCGAAGGGTGATCGCGCTCGTTGGCTGATCGAAAAGAGCACGGAACTCGGTGTGACGCGCATGATCCCGCTGCGAACTCAACGGAGCGTCGTTGAGCCGGGCGAGTCAAAAATGGACAAGCTCGAACAGGCCGTCATCGCCGCGTGCAAACAATGCGGTCGCTCGCGCCTTATGACGATGAACCCGCTGATGACGTTCGCCAATCTGTTGCGCGAGCTAACTCCGGTGGCTTTGATCGCTCAGCCCAACGCACCGATCTCTATGAGCGAAGCGTTTTCGCAGTCTATTGATCAATCGGCTCTCATGTTGGTTGGACCCGAAGGTGGGTTTACCGACGATGAGTTCTCGGCGGCCGTCACCGCCGGCGCGATCCCGGTCAATCTCGGACCACACATCTTGCGCATCGAAACTGCCGCCATCGCGGTCGCCGCCGCATGGCGTCTTTCAACGTAGCACAGGCGGCTCGCCAGTGATTCATTCGTGCGGTGATCATTCTTCCGCCGCACCACCCAACGTCACGTTGATCTTGTAGAACGTTTGTAAGTGAGCGTGTGCCTGAGCCGCGTGGCCGTCTTTCGGGAACTTCTTGCAGACGAGTTGAAAGGCTTGAATCGCCTTCTCTTTCTCACCGGCGGCTTCGCGAGTCGCGGCGATTTGATAAAGCGCCCACGGAGCCGACGGGGCGTGCGAGGTGACTTGGCTGTAAAGAATGACCGCCTCGTTCCATTCCTTCAGGTAGCGGTGGCACAAAGCCATTTCCTTCGTGTTCTCCGGGAAGTTCGTGCATTGTCGGAAGACGCCGATCGCCTCTTTGTATTGGCCTCCCTCTTTGTGCGTGTGAGCGATCAGCCACAGCCATTTCTCCGTGTTGGCCGAATCGATCTTGAGATTCTCTTGGAAGGCATCGACCGACTCTTTCCAACGGTGAGCTTCCCGATACGTCTGGCCGATTTCACCGTTCCACTTGGGAAGGTTATTCGCGTCGAGACCGGCCGCTTGCTTGTAATACGTCACCGCCTCGTCCCACTTCTGTTGCTGGCGGTAGCTGTAAGCGACTTGGCCTAAGCCTTCTGGTCGAACGGTGAACTGGTTGTAGAGCTTGCGAGCTTCCTCGTATTTCTGGACCGACTTGTACCAGTCGCCGAAGCGTTGCAACGTGGCGTCTTCTTGGCCGAACTGCTTGAGGATCGCTTGATAGGTTTCGATGACCTTGTCCTCGCGGCGCGAGTACGCCTGAATGTCAGCGATGTAGTACGACCATTCGCGAGCGTTCTTCTTGTCTTCTTCTTTGCTCAGGTCGGTCGGAACTTTTTCGCGAATCGCTGCCACACAACCGTCAGCGGTCTTGTCCGCTTTGTCCTTCGTCTTCGGTTCCGCTGCGAGTTCCCCTATTGGAGTCCGGCAATAAGCCCAGACGTAATACGGCAGTTGATTGTCTTTCCAAGTCGTCGCCAGCGAGGCCACTCCGTCAGTAGGATTGTCGGCTTTGAAATAGTGCTGAGCCAGTTGAATCGAGGCTTGATTGCAGAGATTCGCCGCGTCACCCGGAGTGCGTTTGATCTCGAAAACCAGCTTTCGCCAAACCGCGACTCGCGCTCCGACGTCCTCTTCCACCGTGCTGACATCGACCAAGTCATACAGCGAATAAACCGCTGCGAGCGAGTCGGCGTACTTACTAATCACTTGCTGATACGCCTTCTTCGCCTTCTTGATGTCCCCAGTCTCTTTGTAACAGCGACCGATGTAGAAGGCGGCGTTCGGAGCTTCCACGGAATCGGGCCAGTAGTCGATCACCGTTTGAAAGCCGTCGCTGATTGCCGTGTTGATCTTCTTCAAATGAATCTGACAGATCGCCCACTTGAACTGCGCGAACGAGGCTCCTTCGCTCTTTTCGTAGAGCGTCACAAACTTTTCGTACTCACCCAGCGCGATCTTGTATTGCTGCTCACGATAGTATTTTTCGGCCACATTGAGCTGATGCCGTTCCGCCTCCCGCAGCAGCTTCCAGCGGTCGAGCGCCAACTCGTCAATCTTGCCCTGGGCGAATGCGGGCGTCGCACTCGCGGCCAAAGCCGAGACGAAAATTCCCCAACAAGCAAACGTCACCAACAGAGATCGGCGAAGCATCTCGGCTCCTCATCAATTTAGGCAGAGGGTAGGCAGGCAGGCAGCGAGCCAGCATGATGCCAAATGTCGCCCTGCGTGAGTAGCGAGTTGCAAGGTTTGATCTGGAGAACTAGCGTTTTCCATCGCAAATGGAGATCGTGTGTTTGAGTCATTTGGCCCAAATTTGACGAACTTCTTTACGATGTTCGTGAGTTGTCATCAACTCACTTAGATTGAGTTCGGTCGATTCATCTCCACAAGACCGTTACAGAAACGCTCGCGTTTCAGCCAAAGTCGCTTTAGAACCAACCGCGTCGAGAGACATTCATGAGTTGTTGGCTACACACGCTAGTTCGAGTTTTCGCCGTGCTCTGCTACGGCAGCGGCGCGTCGTGGGCGGCAGAGAAACAAAGCGAGCGTGTTTCGTTTGAGAACGACGTGCGACCGTTGCTAAAGGCAAAATGCTTTCGGTGTCACGGGGCGGAAGTGCAGAAGGGGGAGTTGGCTCTGCACACGGCGGCGGGAATTCGGAAGGGGAGCGAGTCGGGAGCGGTCATCGTGCCGGGTGACTCGGCGAAGAGTTTGCTGTTCGAGATGGTCCACAAGCGAGAGATGCCGCCTGAGAAAAAAGATCCGTTGAGCGACAAGGACGTAGACCTCATTCGGCGCTGGATCGATAGCGGAGCGTCGATGGGCCAAGACGTCGCCACGAATAAACTGGAAGTCTCTCAGCATGACGTGATCCCGATCTTGTTGCTGCGTTGCACCGCGTGTCATGGACGGCAGAAGCAGGAAGCGGGGCTCGATCTGCGAACTCGCGCAGCGATGTTGAAGGGTGGCAAGTCGGGACCAGCGTTTGTGCCGGGAAAGCCCGAAGAAAGTTTGATCCTCAAGCGGATTCAGGCCGAAGAGATGCCCCCTCGGCCACGGCTCACCGAGGTTTCCGTCAAGCCGATGGAGGCGGAAGAACTCAAGAAGCTCACGCGGTGGATTGAACTCGGTGCTCCGGAAGCGGCCGAAGAACCGGACGTCGCGGGAACGGCGGCTGATCCACTGGTTCGTGCGGAAGATCGAGAGTTCTGGTCATTTCAGCCGCCTCGGCCGGTGGCCGCGCCGAAGGTGAAGCACGCGGATCGAGTCCGAAATTCCATTGATGCGTTCGTCTTGCAGAAGTTGGAAGAGAAGGGCCTGTCGTTGTCGCCGGAAGCGGATCGAATGACGCTCATTCGACGAGCAGCGTTTGATTTGACCGGTCTGCCGCCGGAGCCGGCTGAAGTCGATGCTTTCCTCGCCGATCAGGCCGACGATGCTTACGAGAAGTTGATTGACCGGCTGCTCGCGTCGTCGCGATACGGCGAGCGTTGGGGACGGCACTGGCTGGACGTCGCGGGGTATGCCGACTGCGAAGGACGGCGCGAGCAGCATCTGCCGCGTCCATTCGCGTGGCGTTATCGCGATTACGTCATTCGGTCGTTCAATGCCGACAAGCCTTATGACCGCTTCTTGCAAGAGCAGCTCGCGGGAGATGACCTCGCCGACTACGAGCATGCGCCGGAAATCACTCAGGAGCTCGAAGACAACCTCGTCGCGACTGCGTTTTTGCGGATGGCTCCCGATCCGACGTGGGCTAACTTGACCGGCTTCGTGCCGGATCGGTTGGAGGTGATGGCCGATGTGGTCGACGTCATCGGTTCCGGTGTGATGGGGCTGACGATGAAGTGTGCTCGCTGCCACAGTCACAAGTTTGATCCGATTCCGCAGCGCGATTACTACCGCTTGGTGGCGATCTTCAAAGGGGCTTATGACGAGCACGATTGGCTGAAGCCGGAGTTGATGTCCTACGGCGGAGCAATGAGCGCCGCCTTCGGTGAGCGATACTTGCCGCACGTCACCACCGCCGAGCGGACTCGACGGCAACGTCTTCAAGACGAAATCACCTCGCTGAAGGCTGGCCCACAATCGCCCGACGTCGAGAAGCGGGTCAAGGAACTCGAAGCTCAACGAGGCCCCGAACCGCGGATCATGGCGTTGTGGGATCGGGGCGATCCGTCGCCGACCTATATCTATCGTCGCGGCGATCACAATATCGCCGGCTCGCTGGTGTCGGCTGGTCCGCCAGCAGTGGTCTCCGAAAGCAAGACTCCGTTTGAGATCAAGCCGCCGTTTGCCGGAGCGAAGTCCACCGGACGTCGACTAGCGTTCGCTCGCTGGCTGACGCGGCCCGACAATCCGTTGACGTCACGGGTGATGGCCAATCGAGTTTGGAAACATCACTTTGGAGTGGGCCTTGTTCGCAGCGTCGGCAATTTCGGCAAGACCGGAGACCGACCGACGCATCCGGAATTGCTCGACTGGCTGGCACGCGAGTTTGTCCAACAAGGCTGGAGCTTGAAGATGCTGCATCGGTTGATGATGACCTCGAGCACGTACCGTCAGCAATCGCTCGTCACGCCCGAGCACGAACAACTCGACCCCGACAACCGCTTGTTGTCGCACATGCCGTTGCGACGCATGGAAGCGGAGTCCCTGCGAGACACGTTGCTGCTGGTTGCAGGTCAGTTGAATGAGACTCGATTTGGATCGGCCGACGCGGTCCAAGTGCGTGCGGACGGGCTCGTGCTGAGCAGCAAACGACGCAGCATCTACGTGCAGCAGCTTCGTAAACATCCGGCGTCTTTGCTGGAAAGTTTTGATTTGCCCGCGATGAATCCGAATTGCTTGCAGCGTTCCGAATCGCTGGTCGCTCCACAAGCGCTGCATCTGATGAATGACGCGGGGGTGAGAGAACTCGCCGGCCAGTTCGCGGATCGTGTGATTCGCGAAGTAGGAGCCGATCCGATGCAACAGGTTCAGCGCGTCTACGCAATCGCTCTCAGCCGGCCTCCGAGCCCCGACGATCAAGACGCCTGCGTCCAAACTTTGGAACGACTCACCGACGAATGGTCGAAGCCGTCGCCTGCCGGAGCATCATCAAAAACGGACGCGGCTCGTCGCGCGCTGGCGACTTTCTGTCACACCATCATGAACTCGGCCACGTTCCTTTACATTGATTGAGGCCGCCTGTTGAAAATCATTGTGGCTCGACGCTCCGCGTCGAGAGTGGCTGTCATTCGCCGATGATTTTGCTGGCCGTTCACGACGCGGAGTGTCGTGCCACAATTCTTCAACAGGCTGCTAAGTTGATCCTTGAGTTCGATGCTCCTTATCCGCAGTTCGACTTTACCATCCGCAGAAAGATTGTTCGGTCCCTCAGCCTCTGGAGTGGGCTTGTCGTGAGTACAGATCGAGGCGGTTCGCGAAAATTAAAACCTCTGAATGATGTTGAGCAGGTTTTTTACCAACGACAGGTGGGCTGGTCGTGATGGTGCGAATGGGCGAGCTTGCCGATGAGGTTGAAGCCGCCGTGCCGTTGGCCATGAAATGTTGCCACACTCCGAACTCAGACGTGCAAAGCAGTTGCCTGAAACCGAGCGCCAAGCGGCCCATCGTGAATCTCGCGTTGATGTCTTGCAGCGGACGAATCACGGCATCGCCAGTTGGAAGGTCATGTTGAGCGGCATCAATTCCCAACGGCCCCAAGTAGCCGAGTTGTTGCAGCCGCTCTGCCGCTTGCATGGCGACCTCGACTGCCGATTGCCATTTTTCAGGAACGGTTTCATCGAGAGAGAAACTGCTTCCTCGATAGCCCCCTTGAGCGTCAGTGAGCAGTGGAGTGACTCCTTCCAAGCGAGGTCTCCCTGCGGTTTGCGGTGGTATCGAGAATTGCAGGCCGACTTCCTCACGAATCGGCAACCACGGCTCAAAGAAGACGGCACCATCGGAGACTAAGCGGCGTTGAATCCACCGTTGATGCGAGTCCGATAACAGCGAACCGAGACCAAGAATCCGTTCGCGCGCGGCCATTCCAAAATTCGCTTTTATCACCCACCGATGCTCTTTTGAACGATCGCCACAAAGCTGCGCGGACTTCGCCACTGTCAACGAAAAGTCCTCTAACCGTTCGATACGAGCCGCACCGGGAAGAACAACACCAAGGTCTTGTTCCAATGTAAACGACCATGTTCGCGAGTTGCCCATGCGAACGACCGCTTCGCTTGGCGGAGATGTTCGTCGGCCCAATTCAATTGTTCGCCGCGACCAGCCCCACGGAACGAGTTCGATATTGTCTGTAGGCAACGCGCTGAGATCGGTTACTCCGCGAACGCGCGGCAAACCGACCTCGGCGAGTTCTTCCCAAAACGACTTCGGAATTTCCTCTGGCGTCCAAATCAAATCGCCATCGTTCGCGAGGCCAATCCAAGCGGAGGCCCGTTCGGCAAGTAAGCGTCGAATAGCAGATGATCTCAGCCAGCCAACAGGGTCAGCCAACTCATGCTCGAAGTCGAAGTTGCCGTAAAACAGACGCGGCATCGCGGCTTGCTCATTCAAAAAAATGAACACACAGGCAAACTTACGTAGCCGTCACGCTCCGCGTGACGAGCCGGTCGCTTTACGGAGCGTTGGCAAGCACTCAGTTCGTCAAGCGAAGCGTGACGGCTACGTACTTGTGGCTTTGCCGTGCTACGGCTTCTTCGGCAAGTGATAACCTTCGCGGTTGATACGAATGCGATACAGGCTCTTGCCGGCGGTGATGTAAAGTAGATTTGCGTCTTTGCCGCGTGCGAAGCCAACGTTTGTTGGTACTTCGGTCTTGATGTAGGCTAGCTCTTTTCCTTCGGGCGAATAGACACAGATGCCGGGCCGATTCTCGGCACGAACAGCGACGTAAAGATTGCCGTCCTTGTCGCAGACTAAACCGTCCGGCCCATCGAACGGGGCGTAATCAACCAGCGTCTTGCGGAATTTGGCCGAGCCATCCACCGCGAGGTCATACGCCATCAACGCCATGAATCCTTTGCGGAGCGGCGTCGAAATTTTGTCGGCTTGTTCCTGAGCATCCCCTTTGCTGAGTCGATCAATGGCCGTCCCGCCGTTGTCGTTACTCACCACATACAGAGACTTTTGATCGGGCGAGACGCAGACGCCGTTCGCTTTGCCGGCATCGGTGATGATGCGCTGGATCGAGCCGTCAGTGTCGATGCGGTACACACCGACGACCGGTTGATCGATCGGCTCGTGGCCGAGGTAACGGGGATCACTGAAATAGATCCGCCCGTTCTCGTCGATCGTGATGTCGTTCGGAGAGTTGAATGGACGACCCTCAAACAGGCCCGCGATGATGTGTGTCTTGCCGGTCCTCATGTCAGTGCGAGTCACTCGACGACCGCCGTAATCGGCACCTTCGGCGACGATCATGTTCCCGGTCGCGTCGAACTTGATGCCGTTCGACATCCCGCTGGGTGAACGGAAGATCGTCGTTTGCTTCGTCGCCGGATCGAACTTCCAAATGTGCCCGGCTTCGATCGCCCCCTGTTCATCACGAGCCACGTGTGAGAAAGTGATCTCACTGAAGTAAACCATGCCGTCCATCGCGACCGAGACACCTTCCGTAAGCACATGCGACTCAAAGAGTTTTTCTAACTTCGCATCCGCCGGAACAATCGGCTCCTCGGCAGACAGCGATTGTGTTGCCGTGAAAACAGCCACAATCACAAGGACTCGAAACAGCGTCGCGAGCAAAGACGATGAGGCACTCGTCAACATGGGCTTCTCCGGCATCAAGTAGGTCAGCCATTCGAGCTGACACAGGGCAACATTTCGATTGAGAACAAGGCCACGCGATCGGGAAACGTTCCCGTCGGGCGATGCAGTTTAAGCATCGACCTCCGATTAACCAGACCTCGCACACCCGGCCTGATCATCAACGATGCGTGACCGATGCTTGTCCCGCAGCCTTCACTTCGACCGCTTGGCCAAGCGTTTGCAGCAGCGTCTTCTTGGAGTAGCTGTCTCGAATCACGATCGGCTTGGTGGGATCGTTGCCAGGAAAGATCACCGTGAGCGGCACGCTGACGCTGTCGAATGCCTTGAGCCAGCGCGTAATTTCTGGTGAATCGTCAGTCCAATCGGCCTTTAACGTGACCACATCATGCTGATTGATGATCGCCAGCGTATCGGTGGTGTTCAACGCCAACTTTTCGTTGACTTTGCAGGCCAAACACCACTCGGCAGTGAAGTCGATCAACACAGTTCGGCCGCGAAGCAACTCTTGCTGTACAGTCGGGCCGGTAAACGGCTTCCACGGCAGTTGAAGGCTTGGCGCGAGCATCCACCAGCAGGTGATTGCCGGAAGCAAAGTCGCGAAGAAACGGACCTTCCACTTACGCGAACTCGGCGAGTTGATGTTGTACAAGTTCCCGATCATCCACAGCGCGAAGCCGACGACCAGCAGCAGGATCAACAGCGGAAAAATCGTCTCTGGTTTCATACTGTTCATTAAAAACAAGACGGTCCCCAATAGCAGGAAGCCACAGACTTGCTTGAACGTCACCATCCAATTTCCAGGCCGAGGAATGAACTTGACCCAACCTGGGAAGAAGCCGAGCAACAAGTAGGGGAACGACATGCCGATTCCCATGACCGTCCAAACCAAGTACGTGATGTGCGGAGCCTGCTTCACCGACCAGCCCAACGTGACGCCCAAGAACGGGCCGCTGCACGGAGTGGCCATCAATGTGGCGAACATGCCTGTCAGAAACGCGCCGGTCAAACCTTCCTGATGTTGTTGGCTTGCGGCAGATCCGATCATGCCCGGCACGGGGATTTCAAAAACGCCGAGCAAGCTCAAACCCATTGCGAAGACGATCAACGACATCGCCAATTGGAATTCGGGCTTTTGAAACAAATTTCCCCAGCCGTATTTCGCAAACACAGCAAGGCTCGCCAGCAACAGAAACACCACAATCACGCCAGCCGAGTACATCAAATTGAGAAACAAAATCCGACGACGGCTTTCGCCCGCTTGCTGCACGAAGCTCAAGACTTTGATCGCGATCACCGGCAAGACGCACGGCATGACATTCAGAATCAAACCGCCCAAGAAGGCATACAACAGATACAACGCCAATCCGTCTTCTTGCTTTCCGGCCTTCACGTCTCCTTGTTTCTGTTGAACTTCGATCGGTTGAAATTGCTTTCCTTTGAAGGCCGGCAGAATCTCATCAAATCCGATGAGATCGCCGGATGGTTCCACGGCGCTCTCTGGATTCACGACGGAACCGATTGCCGCCTCGGCTTTGACGGCCCCCAATTCAAAGGGAACTTTCTTCGTGGGCCGACATTGTCCATCGCGGCAAATCTGATATCGCAGCTCACCACGAACGCCGAATTCAGAAGTCTCGACGGTGTATTGTCTGCTCCAACTGATTTCTTTGTGATGAATTCGTTGCTGCTTGCCGCCGTCGATCTGTTCGATTTCCGGGGCAAGCGTCGGAGAAAACGCATCATCGGCCGGCTTCAAACCGTCCGTCGCCAATAGGTCGATCGCCGTTGGGTTGCCAATGTTCTTGGAATCGTGATCGAGAGCAAACGTGTGCCAACCGGGCTCAAGCTGCATCGTGATCGTGAGTGTGATCGCCTCACCGGGCTTTGCATTTTCCGGTGCGAGACGGAATCGAACCTTCACGGGGTCGGCGGATTTGCCTCGCTGAGGAATGACCTCAATTTCAAACGGCTTCGAACCGGTCGCTGTGGTTGGTCCATTGGTAGAAGTCTTGGTTGCTTCGAGCTTGTCCTGCGATGAATGCAGCGGCGTTTGTTTCACCGCGAGTTCGTGAGCGTTCGTCGTCAGCACGACACGCGCAGGGAAGTTGATCGTCGCCGCAAACGATTCATCATGCGGCGTGCAATGACGTGCGTCGCAGATTTGATATTTCACGCGACCAGAGATGCGGACGTCTTCAGGCTTTGCTCCAGGTAGCAACCGAAATCGGCGCGACCAAACAACGCTCGCTTTGAACTTCTCGATGTTCTGATTGAACTCGGTTGAGAATTCCGTTTCGGGATCGTGGTCCGCAACGAATGCCGCTTCAACAGGCTCAACACCCGCCAGAAATTTCTCCAGAATGATTCGCGTTGGGCCGGGGAAATCAGGATTCGTGGAATACGTGTAACCGTCGTCTGGAAGTTTCAATCCGATCGACAACACAAACACCTCACCGGCCTTCTGTGTCGGCGGGCCTTTGTCGGGAGTCAGCGAGACGCTCAGCAACGTTGGTTGTTCGGAGCGCCCGGTACGTTTCGTCGCGAGGCTCTTGCCACTGATCGGATCACGGAATTGCTCGTCACCGAATGACTCAGAGCGGAACAATCCGCAAATCAGCGTTACCACAACAGTCGCCAGCAGCAGGAGGCGAGGCATCGTCTTGTTCATAGCGGACTTCGTTTTCGGGAATTGAGAACTCAAGACCGTGAAGGCTTCGATCGTACACAGCGGGGATAATAGCCCAACGGAAGAAATTCACTCAATTCGAGTGTTCGCAGACTTGGATGCCATCTCGCAGGTCGCGGTAACTTCCTCTGTGGTCGGAGAATGAGATCATCGGCAAAAGTCGCTGGCGAATTGCGGGAGAACACGTCTCCCAAAAATCGCGAACGCTCGCTAGAGTCCCGCCCCCTTCAGTGATGTCTTGTCAGACTCTCGCCGCGCGAGCGCTCACTTCTCCGCCAAATTTTCCTTTCCGTCGTTTCACCTTCAGCGAGTTCTTACCGTGTGGTCTCAAGCCGCCGCGCAGCGCGCGATTATTGTCGCAGGCTGCCTGGGCATGGTTTATTTGCAATTAACGACCTCGCCCGCGACTGTCCAATATGCTCGTTCGCTAGGAGCGAATGGTTTTCATATTGGCATTCTCGGTGCCTTGCCGACAGCAATGTTGTTCATGCAATTCGTGGCCGGGATCGCGGTCACTCACGTTCGTTACCGACGTTGGTTGTGGTTGACTGTTGGGATCACACATCGACTCGTCATGTTGCCGGCGGCATTGGGACCAATGATCTGGCCCGACATGCCACCCGGCTTTTGGATCTGGACGTTGCTGGGGCTGACGGCGGTGAATTACGCGCTGTCCGATTTCTGTCATCCGCTGTGGATGTCGTGGATGGGGGACTATCTGCCGCGACAAGGACTCGGACGATTTTGGGGGCGGCGACATCTGTGGATGCACTGGACTGCCGCGTTTGCCTTGGGGCTCGCCGCATTGTTTACGGCGTATCATCCCGGCGGAATCAAACCCGCGTTCGCCATCATGGGAGTCATCGCGGCCATCTGTGGCGTCGCCGATCTACTGTTCTTTTTGTGGGTCGATGAGCCGCCAGTTCAACCGGCACCGAGTCCGCGCCTGCGTGACATTTTGGTGGCACCATTTCAACAACGTGAATTTCGAGCGTTCATCGGCTTCATGTGTTTCTGGCATTTTGCCGCGATGACCGGAGCGCCGTTCATCAGCTTGTTTCTGCTGGAATACGTCGGCATGGATTTGTTCCACGTGATGTTGCTGTGGGCCTGCTCGTGGATCGGCGGTGCGTTGACGGCAGGTCGGATGGGTTGGATCGCTGACCGGTTCGGGCACCGACCGTTGCTCGTGTTGTCGATCACGTTTAAGTCGGCGCTGATGCTGGCACTCATCATGATCCCAGCAAATCCACAGGTGACATTTTGGTTGTTGATTCCTGTCTTCATGCTCGATGCGCTGCTCAACGCGGGAATCGCGATTGCTCAACACGGATTCCTACTGAGCTATTCGCCGGTCGGAAACCGAACCATGTACATCGCAGCCGGGACAGCCGTTGCGGGCATGGTCGGAGGCGTGACCTCGATCGCATCGGGAGCCGTGTTGCGATCGCTTGCCGGTTGGGACTTTTCGTTCTTGGCAGTCGGAGTGTCGCACTTTCATGTGCTGTTTTCCGTGAGCGTCGTCTTGCGACTGATCGCGACGGTCGCCGTGCTTAGAGTTGAAGAGCCTGATGCCGCCAGCACTCGCGAGGTGGTGACGCATCTGTGGGAATCGGCTCAGCGACGTTTTTATCGCCTGACAAATTCCACCGTGCGAATCGACAACCCAACACCATCAAGTTTGCTGGCATCAGGTGAGTCGGCGATTCGGCGAAGACCTCGGTCACACAAAGTCCCGTGGCGAGAAATCGCCAAAGCCGATGATCCGAGTCACGAAGGCCGCACGACGGCGTGACGTTTGCCAGCACGACGCGCATTGATCTTCTTTAGACTGGGAACGACTGTTATCTACCTCCCCAGTCTAAACAACCTCTCCCTCAATGGGGCCGGGTGGGACTCTCAATTCTCACAAGACGCATTGCTCACCCTCGGCGGATGGCTTCCATCGGGGAGAGTCGCATGGCCCAGAGGGCGGGGTAGAGGCCGCCGAGCATGCCGATGATGGTGCTGAAGGCGACAGCGAAAACTAACAGACCGGGGCTGGCGTATAAGTTGAGCCGCTCGGGCCAGCGGGCGTTGAAGACTTGAGTCACCAGCCAGCCGATGATGCTGCCGAGCAGTCCGCCACCGAGGCCCAACGTGGCGCTCTCGAACGTGACCAGTTTCAACACATCCCACGGAGTCCAGCCGTTGGCTTTGAGGATGCCGAATTCGATCACTCGTTCGCTCACACTCATCAGCATGGTGTTGATGATGCTCAGCACGGCGATCGTCATGCCGATGCCAGTCATCAACGCCAGGAACAAATCGAGGTCTTGGCTGAACTCCCCAATTTTCTCCGCCCAGTCTGATGAGCTACGGACTTCGATCGGCGATGAGGTCTCTTTGCGGGGCACGCTCGCGCTGCGGTCTGCGATTGCTGATGCTGCGTCGAGCGTTGCCTCTTGGGTGCTGGCGGACTTCTGCGGGCCGGTCATCCAACCAAACAACGAGCTGATCGGGTTTGCGGGCTTGGCATCCGTCGAAGAAGTCGTCGGACTGGCGAGTGTCAGCAACGACAAGAAGCTGTTCGACGGATTCGAGGCCAGCGAGCGGCCTCGAAAATGTTCGCTGATCCGTTTGGACAACTCTTCGTTCGGCACGCGACCGTTTGGCTCGACGTAGAATGAACACGCGCTTTCACGATCGACCCAACCTTGCAGCCGCAGCGTGCTGACATCAATCAAGATCGCGACATCCAGAAACAGCGAACCAAAATGGTAGATACCGACAATGGTCATGTCGGCTCCGTTGATCCGCAG
This sequence comes from Planctomycetaceae bacterium, assembly GCA_043738805.1. Classification (GTDB taxonomy): domain Bacteria; phylum Planctomycetota; class Planctomycetia; order Planctomycetales; family Planctomycetaceae; genus SXKJ01. The sequence goes on from JAYUFI010000387.1 coordinate 13,417, forward strand.
GATGTCGCCGAGCTTCTTTTCAAATTGCTCGGCGATTGCACGGCTAATAACGACGTGCTTTTTGCCGAGATCGTCCGACGACAGGAACCGTCCTTCCTTCATCGCGTCGAGATAAATCCCCTTCTTCAACTTCAGCCGCGAAGCGATATCAATGCCGAGAAAAAAACGGGGTGGACTGATGACGTTCTTGCCGTTGATGACATTGACTCGCAGCAAGACTTCCGGCGTAACCACGCCGACGCCGTCCATCTGCTGGATCTCGTCGCCCCAACTCAGCGGCAGTCGCGAGAACAGAGGGATCGGAGCGCCGGTCTGCATCACGAGCAAACCGGGAATTTGACCGAAGGTTTGCTCGACCGTGGCGTCCAATCCCTTCGCGACCGAGAACAATCCGACCATCCCGGCGATCGCGACCGTCAGCCCCAACAACGACAACGCCGATCGTGCCGGGCGGCTGAGCAAATTGCGAACAGCGAATTTCCACATGTTTCAGTTCAGCTCGCAACAAACTGATTCAAATACGGCAGCTTCGCGGCAGAGGCGGCGATTCCTTGTTGATCGTCGAGCAACTGGCCGAGGAAATCCCACTGGCCGGTCGTCAGCGATTGACGAGCGCTGTCGGGCATCGAACAACGAATCGTTTGCGAGCCGTATCGAACTTCGTTGGCCATCAGATCAACAGTGACGATCAACTTCGGATCGTTCTGAATCGCGACGGTGAGTTTTTCTAAATCAGCTCGCGCAGCAGTCACGCACGGGACGCCGAGCGACGTGCAGTTGCCGAAAAAAATTTCAGCAAAAGATTCGGCGACGACGGCTTTGATTCCCCAACGCATCAAGGACTGCGGAGCGTGTTCTCGCGACGAACCGCATCCAAAGTTACGTCCTGAGACAAGGATACTGCCTCCGGTGAATCGAGCGTCGTCGAATGGATGTTTCAAGTCTTGCTTGCGATCGTCTTCAAAAGCGTGTTCGCCCAAACCGTCAAACGTGACGCAGCGCAGGTAACGCGCGGGGATGATGCGATCGGTATCAATGTCGTCCAGAAACAGGGGCACGCTGGTGCCAGCCACTTGAGTAATCGTCTGCATGGTTGATTCGTTGGTCTTGAGAAACAGAACAAAGTTGGAGGGAAGATCGATACACGATACAGATTAGGGGGTCAGCATCGAACCGCAAGCGCGGAAGCGACCAACGTCACGGAAACAACCAGCGATATGCCGCAATCAAACCGAGCACTGCTCCGAGAACAATCCACCGCGGCTTTGTTGACGGCAATGCGGCACGGTCTTCCGCTGAGATGTAATTTTCGCAGTACGGGCATCGTGGCGAATCTTCGTGAACCTCACGGCGACAGAACGGACAAGGGATTGTCGAATCATCGTCATCGTCGATGTCATTAAACGCATCATCTTCGTACTCATCCTCTTCGTCACTCACGGTCTGGTTTCCCTCGATCACTGAATTGCGGCAAGATTCTACGTAGCCGTCATCGCTCCGCGTGACGAGCCGATTACTGACCAACGTTCAATGGAGCGACTGGTTCGTC
>JAYUFI010000388.1:0-5615 GCA_043738805.1 Planctomycetaceae bacterium
CTGTTGAAAAACTCGTAGCGACGGCCTTCCCAGGCCGTCTTTTCTCGATGAATTCGACGGGCAAGGAGGCCCGTCTTACATTATTCAACAAGCTGTTAGACTGCGGTCGAGTGACCGAGGTTGAGACAACTTCACTGACAGATTATCCAGTCTGTTGAAAAACGTGGGATAGGCTTCCAGCCTGTCGTTTTTCCTCGAAGAATCACAGGCTAGAAGCCTATGCCACGGTGTTTTTCAACAGTCAGTTACGGACATTGAGAGGAGGACCGTTATGGATGGTCTGGGAACCAACCCGCTTGGCGTTCTGACCTTCATCGTCGCGCCGGCGATTCTGACCAACGCCTCATCGGTGATGGCTCTGGGAACTGCCAACCGATTTGCCAGAGCGATTGACCGCGCGAGAGAGTTGTCAGGACAGGTGGAGGGGAAAGAACTCAGCCCTGATCTTGAGATTGCACTGCGCCTACGGCAGTTGACTTCGGCGGAAAGACGAGTGTTGCTGTTGGTCAGAGCGCTCACCGCCTTCTATCTGTCCGTCGGCTGTTTCGCTGCCGCCAGCCTCATCTCTCTCTTGGCGGCGGTGCTTCACTTCGCGGGGCAAGAGATGCTGTACCGACCGACGTTGGTGGTCGCGCTCTGCGCAGGAGCAGCGGGAGTCGGCGGCCTCGTCACCGGATCTGCATTACTTGTTTGGGAGACACGCATGGCCCTGCACATCTTGAGCGAAGAGACAGATTTCATGCTGAAACGCTCCCCTCGAAACTCGCCACCGCCAGTCACTCCGGCAAGCCCATCGTCGTAAGTCTCCGGCAATCTCGAATGGGTCACCGTCAAAGTCTCGAAGTTCAAGGTGACTCAGATAACACATCCACGGTTGCGGTCAGAAATTGCGAGCCGGCTGATTCGCGACGCCCAAACTAGATAACCTCGTTTGCAATCTCGGCCATCGCTTCCATAATCCACACCTGCCACGAAAGGAGTTCCGGTGAGTCTTACATCTGTCGTTAACGTCGCGTCGGTGCCCCACAGAAGCCTGTTCCGCTATCCCGGCGGCAAGACATGGCTTGTTCCGCATATTCGGCGGTGGCTCGTATCGCTTCCACAGAAGCCTGCAGAGTTTGTCGAACCGTTTGCGGGTGGTGGAATCGTCGGCCTTTCAGTGGTGTTTGACTCGAAATGAATAAAGCCCAGTGGGGTCTTTCATATTCGTGGAGTTCAAATTATCAGCACCGAATTAAAGCAGTAACCGATTTCAGCAGGACCGCTCAAAGCAAACACCGCATCGCAACACGTGCCCCCATGATCAAAACTATTCGATCTCCCTGGGCATCAACTTTCGATAGCCTTATCAGTGCGGCGTCATCCTCTTTGGTGATTTGTTCGCCGTACATCGGACGCGAGCCGTGCTCACGAATTGTCGACAATTTGAGACGAAGTGCTCGTACCGATATCGACCTCTTACTTCTGACTGATCTTTCGCGAGAGAATATGCTCAGCGGTTCGACTGACGTGACCGCTCTTATCCAACTCTGCGAAGCTATTCCTCGAACAGACATCCGATTTCTTCCGAGTATCCACGCAAAGGTCTACGTCGCAGACCAAACGTTAGCGATAGTGACGTCCGGGAATCTGACTCAGAGCGGATTAACTCGAAATTGTGAATATGGAATCTTTGTCAGCGATGTAGCGCTCGTCACAACGATCCGCTCAGAGATTCTTGAGTACCGGGCAATTGGTTCTCGGCTTCAATTACCGCAACTTCGCGTCTTCGAGAAGATCGTGGGTGAGCTGTCTGACCTTCGTCGCCAAGTTGAGAAAGCTGCAAAGCTACGGCTCAGACAAGAGTTCGATCTAAAACTTCGAGACGCTGACAAGACGATTCTTCGCGCGAGAGAGGAGGGATTGAGTGCTCACGCGATATTTGCTGACACTATTTTGTTTGTGCTTAAGAATGGCCCGAAGAAGACGCGGGACATCTACCCGGAAATTCAACTGATTCACCCAGACCTGTGCGACGATTCCGTGAAGCTTGTGGTCAGCGGTAAAGAATGGACTCAACCCGATTGGCATCATCGAGTGCGTCATGCGCAGAATCTCCTCACTCGACAAGGCCGAATTGTACGTAGAGATGGCCTCTGGTATCTCAATCAGTAGATGTTCCGAGCAACTTCTGCCCATCGCGGCATAGATGACACCGTCTTGTTTGAATCGGTGAGGGCACAAAGTTCGTAAGTCGCCTTCATCGCCCTCAACTGGTGCGGTTCGTCCGCTGGCTGGATCAGTGAGTTGATACAGGCGGAGCGAGCAAACTCCGCCGCGCTTCGGGCAGGGAGTTGTGCCATCGGCTATGAATGGGCATGGCGACGCATCTTTGGTTGACTTGCTCAGCGCTTGGGCCGCATAGCTCCGTCGTTCGGCAGAGCGTCAGGCCAACAAATGAGCGTCCATACCATTCACCGATTCCGAAGCGATTTGCTGTTGATTTCGCCATTCCAGCCCTCTTTGGCTAAAGCGTTGGAGTTATTGCAGAACCGATGATTTCAGGTCAATCTCTCATCAACATCAAAGCCAATCAGTAATCGCGCTCGCCAGTACCGCGACACGCTCACAACGGCGGCCGCGCGAAGGCGGCCGACTCAACGGACTCTCTTTGACAACGAGGAGGGCTGAATGGTGGCTCGCATTCGCAACATCCGTGCGGTTGTGCAGCCACAAGCAACGATCGCAAATCTCGGTGCGTCACTGCGGCAAGGCCGATCCACCGTTACACTCACTTCCGCGACGTTAGGAGAGGGCTGCTCTGATGAAACTTCCGAACGCTGAAAACGCCTTGGTCGAGCGAGAAAAAGTCGCCGACTATTTGCTCAACGTGGCCCATCGCTACGGTGCGAGCAAAGCCGCGTTTTTCCAAGAATTTGGGTTTCGGCTGGACGAGTGGGAGCAACTGGCGGATGCTTTGCGTGAGCATGGTCAGGCTTATGAAGTGACGAAGACCAAGGTCACTCCCTTCGGCCCGCGTTACGAGATTGACGGCGAGTTGAATACTCCCGATGGCCAGTCACCCCGAATTCGGACGGTCTGGCAACTGGATCACGGACAAACCGCGCGCGTCTCATCACGGCGCATCCCCTGGAGTCGCTGACATGATTCGAGAACACGACTGCGTGGTCCTCACTCAAGACCTACCGGACGAAGGCTTGCAAACCGGCGACATTGGCACCGTCGTTCACATCCACCAAGAGGACGCGGGCTATGAAGTCGAATTCATGACGCTGGCCGGTGAAACCGTCGCCGTCGCCACGCTGCTGCCAACGCAACTCCGCCCCATCGCCAAACGGGACATCGCCCACGTCCGCGAACTGCAAACGGTCTAACCCAAGTACCGCTATCATCCGAGCCAACATTACGGTCGCTGTGTCAGCCAACTCTTCAAAGAGCGACCGCACCAAGAGGCCGGGTACACGATCCATTTTGCTCGGCGTGGCGAGGCTGAAGATACCTCATGCGGCCTCAAATGAGACCTTTGTTTGTTTAACCCCAACGCCATCGGCGTGGGCGCGCACGCCGATGGCGTAGCGGTTAAACATCTCATCCATGACCGCAGGAGGTATCATCCCCTTGGCCATTGCTGCTGTAAACTTTTCTTCGTCAAGCACGAGCTTGCACTATTTCTTTTCAAGATCAGACAGCACCGGATCGCCCCGGCGAATTCGTCCCGCTTCGATCACCATTGCGGTGAGGCCGCCGATGCCTTTCATAGCGAGGCGGCCCCCTTCACCGAGATTTTCGTCCATGCGCGAACAGGGCGTGCAGGGGCCGGTTCCTTCGAGCAGCGCTTCGCCGATGCGGAATCGGTGGCCGATCAGCGATGTCAACTCGATGCTGCGGACGACGATGTTGCGGCGGAACAACTCTGGGCTGACGGAGTCTTTGCCGACGTTCGCGGCGATCACCGGAAAATGTTCGGCTTGAATCAGCGTGACTTGTCGCCGCCCGCCCGGTTTTTTCTTCGAGTGGTAGTCTCCATCAATGCCAGTACCGACAGCGACTGTGACTTCGTCGCGCGGTTCAATCGGCTGACGATTGCCGGGGCTGATGCCGATCCATTCGACGTGAGCGGTGGTCATGGGTCAGTCGTCCGTTGGAAGTGGTCACGGTACTGTTTCCTGTCGGCAGCACCGAACGGAAGATGCTCTGATTACCGAACGGAATCAAGTGAGACCTCCCAATGGGACTTATGGGACAAATAGGACTCATGGGAATTGCGATCCGCAAAACACTCATGGATTCAAGTTGTCCCATCCGTTTCATCACTATTCCTATTAATCCCACCAGTCGAGAGTGGACTCGACTCTTTCGCTGAGATGATCACACAAGCGTCGGGAAAACTACTTATGACCAACCATCAACTCACGACCGGAACCGACGTGCGTAACGCTTGCCGCTCTGGTTCCTGGACTGAGCCGACCTGCGGGCTCGCTGATGGATTCGCACAAGCAAATCTGGTCGTTCTGCCGAAGACGCTGGCGTTCGACTTTCTGCTGTTCTGCCAACGAAATCCGAAACCGTGTCCGTTGCTCGACGTGACAGAGCCAGGTGATCCCGTGCCGAAATTCGTTGCGTCGGATGCGGACTTGCGAACGGATCTGCCGCGGTATCGAGTGTGGCGAGACGGTGTGTTGGTCGATGAGCCGACCGACATCACGAAGTATTGGCAAGCCGATTTCGTCAGTTTCGTCATCGGCTGCTCGTTCACGTTTGAGGCGGCGATGTTGCGAGCTGGCTTGCCGGTGCGGCATCTCGAACTCGGTGTCAACGTGCCGATGTTTCGGACGAACATCGCTTGTCGATCAGCCGGAGTGTTTCATGGACCGCTGGTGGTCTCCATGCGGCCGATGGCTCCGAGCGATGCCGTGCGAGCGGTTCAAGTCACCTCACGATACCCGGCGGTGCATGGGGCTCCCGTTCACATCGGCGATCCGTCGGCCATCGGGATCACGAACATCGAACGTCCCGATTTCGGCGATTCGGTCCCGGTCAAAGCCAACGAAATTCCCGTCTTCTGGGCCTGCGGCGTGACTCCTCAAGCAGCGATCATGACGGCGAAACCGCCGCTGGTGATTACGCACAGTCCGGGTTGTATGTTCGTGACCGACGTGCGTGATGAGGAGTTAGCGGTGGGATGAAGCCAGGATCTCGCTCGCTTCTCGTTCGAGATCATCCCAAGCTGTGGTCGGATGCAACGACCGAATCTGAAAATTCTCCCAAGCGAGGGTGAACACCGCACACGGATCGCCGTTATCGATGATCGGTTGGCTCTCCCAAAAGCTGAGGCAGCGGCCTTGAGGTGCTTCGCGTTGCAATCGATTCTTGCACTCGCGACAGATCAGGCCGAGTACACTCGGTTGGTCTTCGGGCAACTGATGCGCGAGGCAGACGGTTTGCATCGTCGTTGTTGGTATTACGTTGGGAACGGGACTCATGACTGGCAGTCCTTCGGAAGCGGTTGAGCAACAGCGTATCGTTGCTCCGATTCGAGACGGTGTTCGGGATCTTGAATTTCTGACGGATGGGCGAGCTCGACCGTCTGAGGCTCGTGCGACCGGTATCGTCGG
>JAYUFI010000389.1:0-5613 GCA_043738805.1 Planctomycetaceae bacterium
ACAATGTCCAACAGGTCGAGTCGCCGCCCATCAACCTTCGCCCCGGCCGCCGATGCTCCGTCAGCGATCCCTTTCATCTCTTCGAGACATTCCACGTCATATCGTCGCAAGAATGCCGTGTCTGTCAGCAACCGCAGCGACTTCCACGCCGCCTCTGGATCCTTGTGACTCCGGACTCGCGCGATGGTCTTGATATAGTCCACAATCTCGCGAGCCAACAGCCGCCCATGCTGCACGCCGCGCTGATACGCCGAACCTTCAATGTGTAGCACGAGCCAACCTGCCTGCGGATATTTCCAAGCTTTGTTGAACCGCTGCACGGCGGCGGGATCAGGAGCAAAATCGGATAACGATTGAATCCGAGGTGACTCTGCTCGCAGTGGCACAACGATCATCGCGATCGACACGACGATGCAAAATACACGCGGGATTGCGGCACATTCCCTCATCACGAATCTCCTCATCAATGTCCGATCCGTCTGCCAAGACTGCGGGCTGACTAACCGCAGACAGGCGAGCCGCCTGTGCTACGATGGCCGCAGTTTAGGCGGTGGCATTTGTTCTGCCACACACCGAATCGTTTCTGATCGAGATCGTTGAATGAAGGATCTGCCTCACGTCAGTGTTCCAGAACCCGCTCCTGTTGGCCGGCTCGCCCCGTCGCCGACGGGGGCTCAGCATGTGGGTAACGCGCGGACGTATTTGTTGGTATGGCTGTCGATTCGCTCGCGCGGTGGGCGAATCGTTTTGCGGATTGAAGACATCGACTCGCCGCGAGTGAAAGTGGGAGCGGCACAGCAAGCGGTCGATGACTTGCATTGGCTCGGCTTGGATTGGGACGAAGGCCCGGATGTCGGCGGGCCGAATGCGCCCTACGTGCAAACGGAGCGAGTCGACTTGTATCGTGAGGCACTGGCTCGACTACAACAGGACGAGCGAGTTTATCCCTGCACGTGTACTCGATCCGACATCGAATCAGCCGCGAGCGCTCCGCACATCGAACACGAAGGGCCGATCTATCCGGGAACGTGCGCGACGCGAACGGCATCCGATGCGGCGACGCTCGGAGACAGCCCGTTCGCGTGGCGGTTCCGCACGACGGAAACGGCTCGTGAATTCGACGACCTTGTGGCCGGTCGTCAGCAAGCGTCCGTCAAACAACAGCTCGGTGATTTCGTCGTCGGAAAAATGGATGGCTTGCCCGCCTATCAGCTCGCGGTGGTGTGCGATGATCACGCGATGGGAGTCACCGAAGTCCTGCGCGGTGACGACTTGTTGCCGAGCGCCTTTCGACAGATCGAATTGTTCGACGCCTTTCGTTGGATACCGCCGAAGTTCGCTCATATGCCGTTGGTGGTTGGTCCCGATGGACGACGGTTGGCGAAACGTCACGGTGACACACGCTTGATGACGCTTCGTCAGCAAGGCGTTTCCGCCAAAGAGCTACTCGGCCTGCTCGCGTGGTCTTGTGGTCTTCGACCGACGCCAGAACCCGTCTCTGCGACAGACTTGCTCGCCGATTTTTCGTTCGCACAAATCACGCTGAGTCCGTTTGTCTTCGATCGAAGATCGCTCGAATCAGGAACTGACCAATGACCAATTGCCGCCCCTCAATGTCGTGCCAGTTCTCCCACAGCCACATTTTCGCTGCTTGAGCCCCCTCACCTCGGTCGATATAACGCGACCTTCTTCCAGCTTGGGTTTGAACGATTGCGATGTGCTTCTCGCAGGCGGCCTGACGACCGGCTCGATTTGTCACATCTCCTCTTTTGAGGGTGCGATGTATGAGTCGCGACAAAGCGCAGTGTCCGGGCAGTGTCTACGACCACGCATGGCAAGAGGCTTATCGCCACAAGTGGATCGAAAGCGAAAAGTACGGACGGGATTTGGGACAGACGGCGATTCACGACTGGAGCCGAAAACACTTCAAGCAGTTTTATCGCTGGTGTCATTGGCTGCATCTGACTGGTCGCCAGCGATTCATCGAGTTTTCGAGCGACAACTTCGGAACGGTCAGCGACCCGCAAGATGATGTGGAGTCAGAGGTCGTGCGGTTGTTTTGCAACGGCCAAGAGAATTTGGAAATTTATTGTGATGCGCACGGACGCGGTTGGCCGTTGGAGCGAGTCTTTGATTTGTTGCTGTCGTTCGACATCAACAACACTCGCCCCCGCCCGCCCTTTGCTTGAGCGGAGTTGTTCGGGATGACTGAGCCCCCGAAAGACGATTCCGAGGGCTCTGTCCCGTCGTCGCATTCACGAGTTGGCGGGCTTTTTGCCGGACTGCGAGTCGTCAGCTTCTGCACGTTGCTGAGCCGCATCCTCGGCCTGTTTCGTGAAATCGCGACGACCGCGATGTGGGGCAACGGCCCGGTGCTCGATGCGTTTGTCACTGCGTTCCGTGTTCCGAATTTGGCGCGAGCGTTGTTCGGCGAAGGAGCGTTGAGCGCGGCGTTCACTCCGTTGTTCGTGCGCGAGCAAGAACAACACGGCATCGAAACGGCGATGCGGCTGGCGGGAGCTGTCTTCGTGTGGTTGGCGATCTACCTGATGGTGTTGGTCGGCATCGCGGAATTAGTGTTGGCACTCGTGATCTGGTTGGTGCCATTAAGCGATGAGTGGCGGCTGTGGCTCATGCTGACGGCGGTGATGCTGCCGTACCTGCCGCTCATCTGCTTGACGGCGCAGACTGGAGCGGTCTTGAACGCGGTCGGCCGATTCGTGTGGCCCGCGTTGTTGCCGGTGTTGTTCAATATTTGTTCGCTGGTCGCCATCTGGTGGATTCAACGGCAAGACCTGAATGCCGAGCGCCAAGCGTTTTGGCTGGCGGGATTCATTGTTCTGACCGGCTTCATTCAACTGGCTGCGATGTGGCCGCAGCTTTACCGCTGCGGCTTTCGGATTGATCGGCATTGGATGGAAGCGAAGGTCCGCGTCCGTGAGTTGGTTCAAGTGATGCTGCCTGTGGTTTTGGCACTGTCAGTGACTCAGATCAATACGTTTTGCGACTCGATGATCGCGTTGGGGTTTTCGCGACCGAGTGCCGTAAACGTAGGCCAGGCGGCTCGTCTGACGGGCACCGGACAAGAGCCAGAGAACAGGAATCGGGGGACTGAGAATGGGGAACAACGAGCGATATCGAAGACCGATTGGCGACCGTTGGAAACTGGGACGGCGTCAGCGCTCAATGAGGGACAGCGGCTGTATCAATTTCCGTTGGGGTTACTGGGTGTCGCGTTGGGGACGGTGATCTTTCCGTTACTGACTCGGCACGCCGAACGAGGTGACTGGCAACACTTGCGAGATGATTTCGCGTTAGGGTTGAGGCTCGTCATGGTGATCGGCGTTCCGGCCAGCGCGGGGTTGTGGCTGATGTCCGATCAAATCGTGGCGGCGATTTTTCAACGCGGCAACTTCAGTGCTCATGATGCTCAGCAAGCGACCGAGATGACGGCGGCTTACAGCTTGGGAGTGTGGGCATTCTGTGGCTTATTGATTGTGCAACGAGCTTACTATGCGATCGGCGATCGACAGACGCCGTTAAGAATCGGGCTGTGGATCATGTTGGTCAACTTGGCGTTGAACATCGGCTTGATCTTCGTGATTGGTGGCCAGGGCTTGGCGTTGAGCACTTCGCTGTGCGGAATTTTGCAGTTCGGAATCTGCCTGAGTTTGATTCAAAAACGAATCGGACAACTGCCGTGGTGGTCCTTACTCAGCACTTCGCTCCGAGCGATCGCGGCATCAGGTGCGATGATGGCTGTCGGATGGTGGGTACTGAATCATTTCCCCGGAGTGGACCGGTCACAGCAGCGGCTACTGAGTCTGACCATCGCCATGATTGCTTCATTCGCGAGCTACGCGCTGCTCGCGTCCGCGTTGCGGTTGGATGAATTCTGGATGTTGCTGTGTCGATCGAAGGCCACAGGAAACGCGGCCATTTAGCCTTCAACTAAGCGACGCAGCGTCTGTCACTTGCGTGAGGATTTATTGGCCAACTCTTCGTAAACGTTGACGATGTTTTGAACGTTCTCCTCGAACGTATGTCGCAACGCGAGTTCTCTTGCCGCGCGAGACATCGCGGCGCGACGTTCCAAGTCGAGCGTTTGCCGCATTAACTCCGCGAGGCCCACTGAGTCTGCCGGATCATCGAGCAAAAAACCCTGTTCGCCGATGGTCATCAATTCGCCCGCTCCGTTGAACTTTGTGGTGACAACCGGCAGACCACACGCGAGTGCTTCGAGCACCACCAAGCTGCATGGATCGTAAAACGTCGGCTGCACATAAACGTCAGCCGCCGCATAGAAGTCGCGCGGATCAGTGACCATACCGACAAACGTCGCTTCACGATCAACGCCGTGCCAACGCGCGAGCCGTCGCATGGCTCGTGTTCGCTTGCCGCCAACCACGACAACCTTCGCGCGAACCCCTTCGCGGCGCAACTTACCGAGTGCACGAATCAGCGTCGGTACTCCCTTCAGCTTCAGATTGTGAGCCACGATTAGAAACAACACTTCGTCGTCAGCAATGCCCAGCCGTTGTCGCGTCGGCTCACGATGCTCAACACGCCACTCCGGAGAGAAGCGTTGCACGTCCACGCCGTTGTAGATCAATCGCAACCGCGAATCGGGCAACCCGTGCAACCGCTGCATATCGCGATAAACCATCTGCGACAACGCTAGTACGACTGGCCCATGCGGCGAACCAAATTGCAGCCGAGTCAACTCGGCGAACTCTCGATAGCGCGGCAAGAAGCGATCGACCACACGCTTGAACGGGTGCATCCATTTCGGAGCGAGCATCATATTGCGTTCTTCCGCCGCCGTTCGCGAACCGCCATGCGGCTGCAAAATGTCGCCGTACCAACCGAAGCCCATGTCGTGAACGATGTCGAGATCAAGCTCTCGCAGAATCGCTTCGGCCGCACACCCTCGTTCAATGCGATAACGATGCGGCGGGATCGGATGCGGTACGATCCAGTTGGACCGAGAGTTCGTAATTTCGTAGGACGGGCACTCTTGCCCGTCGAATGACTGGCGACGGGCAAGAGTGCCCGCCCCACAAACTTGTTCCAGAAGCTTCGGAGGCTCTTGAAACGTTGTCGCGACGACATGTACTTCGTGACCCAGCCGCAGCAGTTGTCGAGCGAACTGGTCGGTCCATTGTTCGACGCCACCACGGCGTGGTTCGAAATGATCCAGCACCAGGCCGATCTTCATGTCACGCAGCCCTCCGAGCGGGCGCTGTGAGCGAGTCTCGATCGCCGTGATTTGTCGGCTGTTGCTCAATCGCTCGTCGTCGAACCTTCGGCACGACGAGCATCACTTTGGGTTCGCCGCGATGCGTCTTCCGAAACAACTGCACCGCGCGCCAAATCACACAACGCCACAACCAACGCTCATCCGCCAACACATCGCGAGTCGATCGCCCGCGATACGCGCGCAAGAAGCGAACGCAGTCCGATTTCGTCAGCCCATACTCCCACGCCGAAAACAACAGGCCGGCGAGATCTTTGATCAACCAAAACAACGGCACGCGCCGACGCAACATCGCTCGATGCAGATCAATGACGTGCAGTCGCAGCGGAGCTTGCGAACGGTTCCCCACAATGCCG
>JAYUFI010000390.1:0-14946 GCA_043738805.1 Planctomycetaceae bacterium
CTACGGCGACGTCAAAGAATTGTTGACCGAAGCGGACGACCGCATGGCGATTCTCGGTGCCGGCGACGCGGTGGCGATTCGATTTCAGGCAGCGACTTCTCGCGAAAAACTTCCCGCCGGTTGGAAGCGAGATTTTATTTTGCACAACGTGGGCTACGACAAAGACGCGGACCTCAACACGGTCTACGGCCAGTTCGTCGAACCGCTCCCGTTCCGAGCGATGCAGGGCTACCCCGATTCTACCGGGGCTGAGTATCCCGACTCCGCCGCACACCGCGATTACCTCCGCCGCTTCCAAACTCGCGAACAAAACCGAATGCAGTTTTGGAACAACAGAACGCTGCTGACGAAGTAACTTGGGGCTTGTTCAAAAAGAGAGATTTCACCGCCAAGGCGCAAAGGGACACAAAGAAAGAAACGATCATCTTCCAAATTTCTTTGCAGCCCTTCGTGTTCTTCGCGCCTTGGCGGTGAACTTTGTCTCCAACATAACCGCTCAAGTTGAGTGCTTACTCGTCCTTGGCCTCCGGCCTCATCCGTTCAACTTGACCCATCAGCGCTTGCTTGCGAGCTTCGATCCGGAGCAGCGTGGCTCGCGAATGAGCGTGCGTCGAAGCGAAATCACCGAACGCGAGGGCCACGATCCAGAGGATGACGCCGACAATGCCGATCCACAAAATCGTCGGGAGCAACGGGCCTTGCTTCCACACGGCGGGCAAGTCAGCAATCGGGATCAACAACCCGATGAAGGCAATCAGCCCCGACGTTTGCACGCGACGCCGGAAGCGACTTTGCAAGTGACGCAACTCGCGCGGATCGTCGATGAATTCTTGCTGTTGCCGTACCCACATCGTCCAATGTGATCGCATTAAGACAAAGCCGAACGCCATGATGCAGATGCCGACGGAGCAAGAGATCAAATCAAGTTGCATGGCTCAAATCTCAAATTAGCTTACGTCTTCTCTGCTAGAAAGACCTTGATCGCTTCGACCTGCCGGTACTCGCCGCGAGTGCCGCACATTTGGCCGTTCTTGAACCAGCCGGTCCAGCCGAAGCGGCACAAGTGGGCTGAGTAATAGACGTCGTAGCGGTCGAAGCCTTCGGCCAGTTCGATCCAAATGGCTTCGACTCGCAGCTTGTCGCCGCGAGTCCCGCAATAATCGCCATCGCCGACCCAGCGGGTGTCCCCTCGAAGTGCGACATGCGCTTTGTAACGAACTGCAATCCCTTCCAGCGGCGGCTGTACTCGGACGGCGAAACCCTCGATCCGTTTGTGGAATCCAGACAAGCCGATCTCGTTCAGTTGCGGACGCCAGTCTGTATCGCCGTTGTCCTGCACGTGAGCCATCGCTTCGAGCCGCACTCGCTTGCTCGGTTCTGGAAGCGATTGATTCGATGCGCCCGCCAAGTCACCGCGCATAAAACCTTGCAGATAGGCTTCCGTCTTTTCACGGATCATGCTCAGCCGCAACGCGCGAGTGGCCGGATCGCTAGTCTCCGCAGCGGCCATGTCGCCGAACGCTCGAATCAGTCGTACGATCTGCGGACCCAACGGCGTACCGCTGCCGCGTGCCGAGACGAAATACTCATCGCACCAACGAGCCACCGTTTCAAACGAGGCTACTGTTGATGTCAGGTCTTTAGCGTCTCGTTCCATGGTGACGAATTCCATTCCGACGAAATTGTTGAGTGGCTCGAAGTTTCGTAGCCCGGTTTTCCAAACCGGGCGAACGGAGCGACCGGTGTGGTATGCCCGGTTTGAAAAACCGGGCTACGGAAACAGGCAGCTTGCCTCCTCGTTTTCCTACTCCGGCAGTCTCTCCCGTTCGACTTTCGGGAACTCGCCAGTGCAGGCTTTCATGAACTCAACGAGGTCCGCTTTTTCTTCGGGCTTGAGGTCGAGCTTTTTGATCTTCGTGCTGAGCCATTGGTTCGGCGTGCCCCCTTTGCTGTAGTGCTCGACAACTTCTTCCAAAGTTTTCAGGCCGCCGTCGTGCATGTACGGAGCGGAGAGCGCCACGTTGCGGATTGTCGGGGTCTTGAAAGCGCCTTTATCTTTCTCATCCTTCGAGACTTCAAAGCGGCCGAGGTCCGGCTTGTCGATACCGTCGCCGAAACCGACACCGAGATTATGATATTTCTCGTCGGCGAGATTCGCACCAACATGGCACGCGGTGCAGGCCACACGTTCGGAGAAGAAGAGTTCTCGACCCTTGATCGCACTGGCAGACATCGGGTGTGCGTCGGAGGCAGCTTTCGTCGCTTGATACTTGGCGAATGACTCGGCGTCGTCCTCTTTGAGGCTTTCGAGATCTTCGGCCTTCATCGCTAAGAAGGGGCGGACTGCTTCGTAGTAGTCGAACGGAGAAGGTCCGGTGACGATCGCTCGCTCAAACGTGGCGATCGCTCGTCCGATGTTGTCGATCGTGACTCCCTCGTCGCCGAAAATGACTCGGAACTGCATCGCGTAGCCGGGAATTTCTTTGATAGTTTCGGTGGCTTTCTCGTGTGTGTTTCCCATTTCGATCGGGTTGGCAATGGGGCCGATCGCTTGAGCTTCCAGCGACGCTGCTCGACCGTCCCAGAATTGAGCACCACTGAGAATTCGGTTGTAGCTGACGGGTGAATTGCGTCCGCCCTTCTGGCCGCCGATGCCGACTCCGAATTGCGTGTGCTTTGCATATCCTTCATCGGGGTCATGACAGCTTGCACACGACACAGTGTTGTCGGCGCAGAGTCGCGTGTCGAAGTAGAGCTGACGTCCCAATTCGATCTTTGCGCGAGTCATCAAGTTGTCGGCGATCCCTTGCACTTGGCTCGAACCGACCGACAGCCCAAGCGGTAGCACAATCTCCAACGGAATATGGTTCTCCGATTTTTCGAGCCACGCTTGAACCTGCTCCACCTTGAGCGGCCCGTCGCCAGGAATGCCCGCTGTCAGTTCGGGAGAACCGAGGAAGACTTCGGCAGATGCTTTCGCCGCGTCGTTGTCGGCAACAGTTGTTCGTTTCGGCATTTTGTCAGAAGCGGCGGCCTCGGCCGACGTGCTCGCATCCGGCTTTGTGCCGTCAGTGGCATTGCCTGCCGATTTCTTCGGCATCGGTGCGGTGGGCTTCTCTTGAGCACAGCCCAACAATGCGACACTGCATACGCCAAGACTCAGAACAAAAAAACGTCGAACGAATGGGCTCATCATCAGGTTCCTCAGTGAAGATCGCGAGACAGCAATGTCGTTCGTTGACCTGCTGCATAGAACTCAGGCCGCGATGATACAAGGACTCAACGATGATGTCCCGCAATCGGCAGGTTGTGATGTCATGCTGGGGAGGAAATGAGTGTCTTCGGTTATCACTGGATACCGAGAAATGGCGTTTGGGCGTTGTCCGATGTCTCAGCGCTCGGCTGCGAATCGAACGATCCAAGTTCACCGCGCAGATCAAGAATTCCTTCCGCTGTTTCGAGCGACACCTCTTCCAGTTTTTCGAGCCACGTGGATTGATCCTCGGCGGAGGCATCGGGCAGCTTCGACACGATGAGCTTCTTGAGTTGTTCGCGTCGAACGGCCGGATCCGCACTTGTCGCCGCGCCGGTTCCACGGCGTTGGGTCGGCTTCAGATCGAAGAGATCAGCATTGTCGTCAGCGGACGAGTCCGTGCCTTGAACCGTCATCGCAGTTCCTGCATCGGCTTCGCGTGAGGTGGTATTGCCCAGCATCCAGCGGTGCAACGCAAAGTTGCCGCCAACGATCCCCACGATGACGCCCAAGGCCACGATTCCGTGGAATGCCATCTCTCGTCGATTCATAATTGCCTCCGTGCTGATGACCGAATGATTGACTGAACGACGATCCTCATCGTTCGATTGATTGATTGATTGCTGCTTGCAATGCGGCGGAACGGTAGCCGGGCACGCGCAGACGGACAAGGTGCGTTCCGATGCCTATTTCAACCTGAGTGGGCTTGATCGTGCCCACGCAAAATATGAAAAAAACACGGCAAAACACGTAGACCGCGGGTTGCGATTTCAAGAATTGCGATCGTGACAGTGATCGTCTCTGCTCTTCATTAGTTTTTCGTTTTGTTCCGTGTGTTCCGAGGGCTGAAACCACCCTGTTTGAGTCCTTTGAACCGCTTCGCGTCGGCAGACGGTGTGGCTAACATGCCGAGCCTGTCCGTTTCACCAACTCAATTATTTCTCTTCTTTTGTTCCAGCGAGCGTTTTTGATGAATCACTTTTCTTTGCGAAGATGTATCGCCGCTTATGTCGCGTTGAGCCTGATGCTCATTGCGAGCAAGGTTCAGGCTGATGGATTGCAGTACCCGCTGACGGCGGTGTCGTCAGCGGATGGAAAGACGTTGTTCATCGCGGACCTCAATCAGTCTGGCATTTGGAAGCTGAGCGACGGCAAACTGAGCTTATTCTTCCAAGCCAGCAAAAAATTTCGGACGCCGCTCAATCGGATTCGCTGTATCGCGGTAGATCATCAAGGAAAGCTGCTGGCTGGTGACTCTTCGACTCGCGAGGTTTTCCGCTTCGATGACCAAGGCAAACCGCAACCGCTGACCGATGGTGGTATTGGCATCCCGATGGATCTCGTCGACGACGGACAGGGGAATATCTTCGTGACTGACTTGGAGCTGCACTGGATTTGGAGGATCGCCGCGGATGCCAAGAAGGCGGAGAAGTTTGCCGAAGTTGCGGCACCGCACGGCATCACGATCGACTCCGAAAAGAATCTGTGGGTCGTATCGCACGGGAAGAATCAGTTGGTGAAGGTAACTCCCGACGCGAAAGTGGAAGTGATTGTCGAAGGGCGTCCGTTTCAGTTTCCGCACGAGATTGAATTGGGCAAAGATAAGACGGCCTACGTCACCGACGGCTATGGCAAGTGCGTTTGGAAGATTCCGCCCGGAAGCAAGCCGACGAAACTCGTCGAGGGAGATCCGTTGAAAAATCCGGTCGGGCTGACTTGGCAGGGAGAGACTCTGCTGGTGATCGACCCGCACGCGAAAGGAATCTTTTCCATCGGAGCGGACGGCAAACTTTCGCCTGTCGCGGCATCATTAGAGAAGTAGGCTCTGTGGCAAGGGGATCGTGATGGCATGATCATCATTAACCAAGACTCCGAACGGTGCATGACGTCGTATTGGCGTACGATACTCAGATGGTTAGTAAACGTGGTTCCTTTGACTCCAACAGAATCTCGTCCAGCAGACGTAAGCAAAGGCGAAATGAACTCGCGTCGCATAATCCTTTGGCTGTTGATACTGACGACGTGGAGTCTGTTTCCGGTCCTGGGAGGGGCGGTCGCGCAGGCTAGTTGCGGCGATTATTTAGTTGGGCAATATCACGTCCAGACGATGCCCGTTCTGTCTCACAGACAAGCTGAACGGACTGAGCCCGCGAATTCGCCGAATCAAAGCCTGCCGTGTAACGGCCCCGGTTGTCAGAAAGCCCCAGTGGAACCGATCTTGCCCGCGCCGATGAAGATCAACGTTTCTGATCACGATCGACTCGGCTGTTTGATGCCAGAGTCACCTTTGCCACCCGAAATCACGGCCACGTTCGAGATCATTCAACAGACAATGCTGGCGATTGGTCATCCACTTTCGATCGAGCATCCTCCACGGACGTAGCCCGTTTGTAGTGACCCGATTCATCGGGTTGAGTCCTTTTGGTTGCATCAATGCCGCCACTATAAACTGCCGCCACTTCCAGTCTCGTGGAGTTTTCTGATGGATTCCGTTTCAAACAACCTGGACACGCCGTTGCCGAGCGTCACTTTGCCGACGTCGCCGACCGGCAAGCTTTACGTCCGAGCGGTCACGCCGAGACTTCGCAAACTGTTGTACGTCGTCTTCGGATTGCTGGCGCTGCTGGGAGCGAACTCGCTGTATCTGGTCGCGATTACGGCGCTGGAGGCGATCACCCAGCAGACGTACCAAAACTATTTTTACCAGTTCATGTTCCTGGGGCACTTGGTGCTCGGTCTGCTGCTAATCGTCCCCTTCGTCGTGTTCGGGACGTTGCACATGCTGTATGCGAAAGACCGCCGGAATCGGCGAGCGGTCAAAGTGGGCTATGTGTTGTTTTCGGTCTCGATCGTCGTACTCGTCACCGGCTTGCTGTTGATGCGGATCAGCGGCTTTGAACTGAAGCAGCCGGCCGCGCGGTGGACGATTTATTGGCTGCACGTGATCGCGCCGGTGATGGCCGGTTGGCTGTATTGGCTGCATCGGCTGACCGGGCCGAAGATCAAATGGAAGATCGGGCTGAGTTACGCCGTCGTCGTTGCCGCCGCCGTCGTGGCGATGGTCTCGCTGCATTCGCAAGACCCGCGGAAGTGGAATGTGGCCGGGCCGAAAGAAGGGGCGAAGTATTTTGAGCCGAGTCTCGCTCGGACGTCGTCGGGCAACTTCATCCCGGCGAAGACGCTGATGATGGACGACTACTGCCAGAAGTGTCATGCCGACGCTCACAAGCAATGGGCTGAGAGTTCTCACCGGTTTAGTTCGTTCAACAATCCGGCGTACCTCGCGTCGATCCGTGAGACTCGCGAGGTGAGCTTCAAACGCGACCACAACGTGCAGGCGTCGCGCTGGTGTGCCGGATGCCACGATCCGGTCCCGTTCTTCAGCGGCGCGTTCGACGATCCGAAATACGATCTCCAAAAACATCCGACCGCTCACGCAGGCATCACTTGCACGACGTGTCACGCCATCACTCACGTCAACAGCACGCGCGGCAACGCTGACTTCACGATCGAGGAGCCGACGCATTACCCGTTCGCCAGCAGCGACAACGCGGTGCTGCAATGGGTCAACAATCAGATGGTTAAAGCAAAACCGTCGTTTCACAAGAAGACGTTTTTGAAACCGCTGCACAAGACGGCGGAGTTCTGTTCGACGTGCCACAAGGTCTCTCTGCCGTATGCCCTGAATCACTACAAAGAATTCTTGCGCGGACAAAACCATTTCGATACGTATTGGCTAAGCGGCGTCGGGCACGGAGCACGCAGTTTTTATTATCCACCCAAAGCGATCTCAAACTGTGCCGGCTGTCACATGCCGCTGGCGCAGTCGACTGACTTCGGGGCGAAAGACTTCAATCAGTCGAGCAAGCTGAGCATCCACAATCACTTCTTCCCGGCGGCGAATACCGGCTTGGCGTGGATTCGCGACGCGAAGCCGGAAGTGATGGAAGCTCATCAGAAGTTTTTGCAGGAAATCACCCGCGTCGACATCTTCGGCGTGAAAGAGGGAGGCACGATCGACGGCAAGTTGATCGCCCCGATCCGGCCGAATGTCCCGACGCTGAAACGCGGTGAAAAGTATCTGCTGGAGACGGTCATCCGTACGCTCAAGCTCGGTCATCCGCTGACGCAAGGGACGGTTGACTCGAACGAGCTGTGGGTCGAAGTGACGCTGACATCCGGCGGCAAGGTGATCGGCAAAAGCGGCGGGCTCGACGCTGACAGAGAGGTTGATCCGTATTCGCACTTCATCAACGTCTTCATGCTCGACCGTGAGGGGAACCGAATCGACCGCCGGAATCCGCAAGACATTTTTACTCCGCTTTACAACCACCAGGTTCCACCGGGTGCGGGCAACGTCGCGCACTATGAGTTCACGCTTCCTGGCGACGTGACGGCTCCCGTGACAGTCGAAGTCAAACTGCAATACCGCAAGTTCGACAAGCAATACATGAATTTCGTCACGAAGACGGCGAAGCCCGGCGACAAGCCGATCAAGTCGCACACACCGGGCGAGAAATATCTGAACGACACGCCGATCACGACGATGGCCGTCGATGCGGTGACGTTTGCGGTCGAGGGCGTTAAGGCTGCAGTGGCGGAACAAAAGCGGGACATCCCGCCGTGGCAACGTTGGAACGATTACGGCATCGGGCTGTTCCTCGAAGGGAAGGCGGAGTTGCGTCAGTCCATCGACGCTTTCACAGAAGTCGAGAAGCTCGGTCGCTTCGATGGACCGTTGAACTTGGCTCGCGTGCTACATCGCGAAGGCCGGCTGGACGAGGCGGTCGAAGCGTTGAACAGAGCGGCGAAGCACGGCACGTCGAAGGACGATCCGCCCGCGCCGCGCTGGACGTTGCAGTGGCTCACTGGCACGATCAACCGCGAACAAGGGCGGCTCAAGGAAGCGGAGACGAATCTGCGGAGCGTGCTTGAAGACCGCTCGCAGGAAATCATCGACCGCAATTTCGATTTCAGCGGCGACTACGAGGTGATCAATCTGCTCGGCCTGACGCTGTTTGAACAAGCGAAAGCCATTCGGGTCGAGGATGATCCCGAACGAACGCGCCTGTTGAATGCCGCCGCCGAGCGATTCAAGGCCACGTTGGCGATCGACCGCGAGAACGTCACCGCACACTACAACCTGCATCAGCTTTATGAAGAACTTGGCGACAAAGAAAAGGCCGCGTTCCACAGTGCCGAACACCTCAAGTACAAGCCCGACGACAACGCTCAGGGCCGAGCGGTTCGCCTCGCTCGCGAAAAATACCCGGCCGCCAACTTCGCAGCGGAAGCGTTGGTCATCTATCCGTTGCAACGAGCAGGGGCACCGGGTTTGAACTCGACCGACTCGAAGACTGCCGATGTTTCGGTTCCGGAAAACCAGAAAGCTCCCGGCGGAGGGGACTGATCGCCACAGGACTCCGCGCGAGCCATCATAGGAAGGGTTCATTTTATGTCGGAGAAAAATCCCGACGTCGACTCGAATACGCTCGAACGCGATGACACTGTCATCGCGGCGGCATTGAAGCGGTCGTTGGTGGTGATTGTTGTGCTGATAATCATCGGAGGCGCTGTGGCGTATCGGTTGTTGAAACCTGGCCCCAAACCTCCGATCAAGATCACTGAAACGGAGACATCCAAAGTTCGCGAGAAGCCCAAGCTCAAACTGCCCGAGATTCGCTTCACCGACATCACGGTCGACGCGGGCATTCGCTTCACGCACGAGAACGGTGCTTATGGCGACAAACTGCTGCCGGAAACGATGGGGAGCGGCTGCGCGTTTCTCGATTACGACAACGATGGCGATCAAGACATTCTGTTCGTCAACTCGTGCCGCTGGCCGTGGGATCCGCCGAAGAAGGGAGGCGCTGCTGAGTCCGAGAAAGCTCAAACGAAGCCGACTCAGGCTCTGTATCGCAACGACGGTAAAGGCCGCTTCGAGGAGGTCACGAAAGAGGCCGGATTGGACGTCACTTTCTACGGCATGGGGATCGCGTGCAGTGACTTCGACAACGATGGCGATGTGGATTTGTTCTTCACCGCGGTCGGCAAAAATCGGCTCTTTCGCAATGACGGCGGGAAGTTTGTCGAGATCACCGCCGCCGCGGGCGTCGGCGGAATCGAGTCGCAATGGAGCACGGGAGCGGGCTGGTTCGACTACGACAACGACGGCGATCTCGATCTGTTCGTCGTCAATTACGTCGATTGGACGAAGGACTTTGATCTCGCTCAGAAATTCACGCTGATCGGCGGCGGACGTGGGTACGGTCGGCCTCAGCCGTTTAACGGGACGTTTCCGACGCTGTATCGCAACGACGGCGGCGGCAAGTTCACCGATGTGTCGAAAGCGGCCGACATTCAGATTCTAAATCCCGCGTCGAATGTGCCAGTGGCGAAATCGCTGGGGATCACGTTTGCCGACTTCGATAGCGACGGTTGGTTGGACGTCGTGATCGCCAACGACACCGTCCAAAACTTTTTGTTCCACAATCTCGGTAACGGCAAGTTTGAAGAAGTGGGAGTCTCGTCGAGCGTCGCGTTTGATCTCGACGGCAACGCGCGCGGCGCGATGGGGATCGACACCGCGTGGTTCCGTAACAGTCCGGCGCTCGGCATCGCGATCGGGAATTTTTCCAACGAGATGACCGCGCTGTACGTGACCAAGTCGAACGATCTGCAATTCCGCGACGAAGCGGTCTCGAACGGGCTCGGTCCGAACACGCGGATCGAACTGAAATTCGGCGTCTTCTTCGCCGACTTCGATCTCGATGGCCGCCCCGATTATTTTGGCGCGAACGGGCATCTCGAAAGCGAGATCAACAAAGTGCAGTCCAGCCAGCATTACGAACAGCCGCCGCATCTCTTCTGGAACTGCGGCCCCGAACAACCGACGGAGTTCGAGCCGGTGCCTGTCGGCAAATGCGGCGCTGACTTCTTGAAACCCTGCGTCGGCCGCGGCTCGGCTTACGCCGACATCGACGGCGACGGCGATCTCGACATTCTGATCGCAACCAGCGGCCAAGCGGCTCGGTTGCTGCGTAACGACCAGAAGCTCGGTCATCATTGGGTGCGGTTCAAACTGGTCGGCAGCGACAAGACGAATCGCGACGCGATCGGCTCGATCGTGGAACTGCACACCGGCAAGACGGTGCAACGCCGCCAAGTGATGCCGACGAAGAGTTATCTCTCGCAGGTGGAGTTGCCGGTCACGTTTGGACTCGGGGGGGCGAAGAAGATCGACAAAGTCGTGATCCGCTGGGCAAATGGCGGGACGCAGGAATTGAATGATGTGGCGGTGGATCAGTTGCATGAGGTTCGGGCAAAGGGGCGACGCGATTGAAGGGACTTAACGGACGACAAAGACCAAAGGATTGCGGCAGCGGTCGCGGCCCTTTTGTCGTTTTGGTCCCTCAAGTCCTTTTCACTTCGCCCCGCGTTTCAGCCGTTTGCGAAATACGTCGAACGATTCCGTGTTCGCGACATCCTTCGCTTCCAAGCCAGCGCGGCGGGCTTGGAAGACGCCGTATTGCATGACGTCGAAACCTTTCGTGCTGTGCGAGTCGGTGCTGATCACGATCGGGATGCCGCGATCTTTCGCGGCGGCGGCGTGGATGTCGTCGAGATCGAGGCGGCTGGGGTGAGCGTTGATCTCCAGCATCACGCCGTGATCGGCGGCCGCTTTCAAGACATCATCAAAAGTCATGTCGGCACCGGGGCGATGGCCGATCAATCGGCCGGTGAGATGACCGATGACGTCGACGTGCGGATTGCGAATCGCGTTGAGCAATCGCTTGTCGATCTGCTCGCGCGGCTGTTTCAAACCGTAGTGCAATACGGCGATCACCCAGTCCGCTTCGGCGAGGACATCGTCGTCGAGATCCATCGTCGCGTCTTCGAGGATGTCGCATTCGATCCCTTTGAGGATGTGAATGCCGTGAACTTGATCGCGGACTTTGTCGATCTCGTCCCAGTGGGCTCGCAGGCGATCGGCGTCGAGGCCGTTGGCCATTGTGACTCGTTTCGAGTGATCGGTGATCGCGATGTATTTCAGGCCGCGCGATTTCGCCGCTTCGGCCATTTCGCGGATTGAGTTCAGGCCGTCGGACGCGGTCGTGTGCATGTGCAGGTCGCCGCGCATGTCGGAGAGTTCGAGCAGCGTCGGAAGCTGCCCCGTTTCGGCCCGTTCGATCTCGCCGCGGTTCTCGCGGAGTTCCGGCGGAATCCACGGAAGACCGACAGCGGCGTAGACCTCTGCTTCGGTGCGGCTGGCCACGATTTCGTCACCACGAAAGAGGCCGTACTCATTCAGCTTTAGTCCACGTTCTTGAGCGCGGCGGCGGATCACAATGTTGTGCTCTTTCGAGCCGGTAAAGTATTGCGCTGCTGCGCCGAATGATTCTTCGGGGACGACACGCAAATCGAGTTCGAGCCCCGACCGCAGTCGAACTCGCTGCTTCGTCTCGCCCCGAGCCAACACTTTGACGACAAGCGGATTCGCGGCGAGCCGATCCATCGCCGCATTCGAGTCGGAGGACGTTACCAGCACATCGAGATCACCGACCGTTTCTTTGCGCCGTCGACAGCTTCCCGCGACGGTCGCTCGTTGTATGCAGTCGAGTTGTTGCAAGTCGGCGACGATGGCATCGGCTTCGGATTTCGCATCGGAGAGGAACACACGCTTGCCCGCTTCGGTGGCGAGTGCGATCCCTTCCAAAATGGTTTGCTCGGTCTTTTTGCCGAAGCCTTTGAGCTCGGCAATTTGTCCTTGTTCCGCCGCTTGCTTGAGTGCGCCGAGAGTTTCGAGTCCCAGTTCCTTGAAGAGTGCGGCAACCTTCTTCGGACCGATCCCCGGAATGCGGAGCATCTGCACGACGCCTGCCGGAATCTTTTCCTTGAGTTCCTCCAACTGCGGCAACTTTCCCGTGCGAACAATCACAACGATCTTGTCCGCGAGGTCTTTGCCGATGCCGTCGAGCTGCTGCAACTCCGCCGGATCGCGCTCGACAATCGCGGCGACATCGGCGGACAGACTCTCGACGGTGCGCGACGCATTGCGATAGGCACGGACTCGGAACGTGTTGGCTCCGTCCAGCTCCAGTAGATCAGCTAAGTCCTCAAAGATGCGTGCGACATCCGCGTTGAGCATGAGCGTACTTTCTCAAGTTCAGAGACAAAACAGCCTGTGGTATGCGACGACAAAAGTCTTTGCTTTGCTTGACGGTTATAGGCACAAGGAAAAGAGCCCGGCTTGTTCACACAAGCCGGACTCTTGGATTTTACAGTGACACACGCGAGCCGCATGAGCTACGAACGGTTATCGCTTCGGCCAGTTCAAGTGGCGGTGCAGAAAGTCATATGTTTGCACGCCGTTGATCTTGTGCGGGCCGTTGAAAACTTCCATCTCCGTCCGCTCGCCGATGCCGAGCTTGTCGTAGTGACGCTTCACCTTCGAGAACTCCCACGCCACCCATTCGTCGGGAGCGACGCCGTCATCGTGGCCGCGTTCGACCATGAACGGTCGCGGCGTCATCAGAGTCGACAACTCGGCGTAGTTCGCGAAGTGACCCATGTTCCACTCGAAGATCTCGTACTCCGGAGTGAAGACGTAACTGTAGCCGTCTTCGTCGGACGTGTTCTTCTTGACCCACTCGTTGTAGTCCGCCGAGCAAATCGACAAGCAATAGCCGGGCTTTCCTTCCTGAGGCACGAGCATCGGCGGAACACGGACAGCAGTCTTACCGCCGTAAGACAGTCCGTAAAACGCCAACCGTTTGGAATCGACGAACGGCAACGACGCGAGCCAATCGAGCGTCCGCTGATGTTGCGGAATGATGTAGCTGAAGAGCGATCGTTTCAGCGGATTCGACTTCCGCTGCAACGTGCGGAAGCGGTCATGGCCGCGATAGGGATTCTGTGGGGCGTAAGTGATAAAGCCCTGTTTGCACAGTTCCGACGCGAATGCCGAGTAATACTTGAATCCGTCAACGTCGGTGCGAATCGTGTCGACCGGGACACCTTCGAGCCCATGTTGGCAAACAACGACCGGCCGCTTTTCACCTGGCTTCAAGTCATTTGGAATCAGCAACACGCCTCCCGCGATCACATCCGAGTAGACATCGAGCACCACTTCATACGCCTTGTACGGCATGTTCGGTTCAACGTTCTTAAAGACGCGCGTCCGCGGATTGAGCGGCATCGTCGAATCAGGCAGCTTGCCGATCATCTCGGCGTAAACAAACTGACGCAGGTCGTCAGCTTTCCTGAACGGAATGCCGGATTTTGACGTTTCATCTTCTTTCGTCGGTGGCCGTCCATTGATCCAGTTTTCAACAGACGAACGATCGAGCTTCGACCAGAGTTGATCGCGCACCTTGGAACTCAGTCGCAATAAGTTCTGAGTGAAGACGGTCATCTCGCGAATCTGACTTTGTTGTCGCACGACCGGGTCGGTGAAAACTTTGACCTCCGCCAATTCTTTCCCGGCTGCTGCGAGCGGTGCAGTAAGTCCCAAACTTTTGGCAAACTCAGCCAGCACGGGATCTGTTCCCACCGGGCCATCTCCTTCGCCGCTGGCTCGGAAAAAGAGTTTGTCTGCCGCTTTGAGCTTCTCGAAATGCGGTTTCGCTCGATCGACCTCCAGCCGAACCGAGGCGAGTGTTGCCGTCTGAATCTTCCCCGGTGCGGCACCGCCACGCCGTCCTGGCTTCGGAGCCGCCGGGCCTTTCGATTCGGGAATCCCCGCCGCTTCGATAATCAATGGTCTTGGAGTAATCAAGCTCGCCAATTCAGCGTCGCCGAACTCAGTGAGCTGCGCCCAGACGTTGCGATAGATCGGCTCCTCCCAGACCGCTTCACGCTGCTGGAAGTAACCGGAGACAAACACCGCGTCGATGCGCGAATCGGCCGCTCCGGAAAACAATGCGAGCAATCCTCCCTCGCCGACGCCGGCGACTCCGATCGCTAGATCTCGTTTCTCAGATTCGTTCAAGCGCGTGAAAATATCGACCGCTGCCAGCACCTTCTGAACTTCGTAGCCGATGACATGCCGGCCCATCTCAAACGCCATGCGATAGACGTACTCGCGATGCGGCTGATTCGTGAAAGCGACATACGGGCTGCCGGAGAACGTGTCGTCCCGGCTGATCAACGTCGGCACGAGTACTTGCACGCCGTTCTCGGCCAGACGTTTCGGAATCTGTGACTTCGGATCAACACCGGCGACCAGTCCGCAGAATTGCTCCGGCGTCCAATCGGCATCCGGTAACACCACCGCGCGGGCGATGATTGCTTTCTTGGGTTGCAACAACAGGCCCTCCGCCGCGATCCCGTCGAGCGCTCGCCAACGGACGGCATGAACTTCGTAGCTGTCTCCTTCCGCGACCTTCGATCCACGCTCGGTGGTCGTGAGCAATTCGATCGCCGTATTCGGCGCGCGCGGATCAACGGCTCCGATGTCGGTCAGAAATCGTTGTCGGTTCGGAACGACACTCTTCGCGTATGCTTCGACGGATGAGTAATCCCGATTCCATTGAGCCTCGCGCCGCTTCGGCGACTCGGCCAGCTCACGCAATGCGAACTTGTCGATGCCGTTGACCATTACCACATCGAGCGGCTCGGTCATTTCCAGCTTCTTGGTTCCTGGCAGCGGCCCCCCTTCTTGAGCAAGCCCTGTTGATGAAGAAAAAATCAAT
>JAYUFI010000391.1:0-2120 GCA_043738805.1 Planctomycetaceae bacterium
CACGCTGGCCGGGTTCCTGTCGCTGATCCGCATCCCGCCGGACTTTGAGCGGCGAGTGCTCAACATTCACCCGGCGCTGATTCCGGCGTTTTGCGGGCAAGGCTTTCACGGGCATCACGTTCACGAAGCGGTGTTGGCTCGCGGCGTGAAGCTCAGTGGCTGCACGGTCCACTTCGCCGACAACGAATACGACCACGGCCCGATCATCGTCCAACGCGCCGTCCCGGTGCTCGAAGGGGACACCCCCGACACCCTCGCCGCTCGCGTCTTCGAGGCCGAGTGCGATGCCTATCCCGAAGCGATTCGACTGTTCGCGGAGGGGCGCTTGAAGATTGAGGATGGAAGATTGCGAATTGGATAACCAACCTCGTTGAATGGTTCGCGAACATGACCGACACTGAAGCTGAAGAGAAGCGGATCGTCCTTGTGCATACCCTAGATGAGACGGAGCAATTGCTTTGCCATCATGGCGAAAGACATTGGGAAGCCGTCGTTGCCGAATCGTGTCGCTTGATAGAGCTTCGAGATTTCGCTGGGGTTCAGCTAATTCGGTCAAGCTTCGGTGGAATGGGGAGCTTCAATGATCTCATCATTCATTCTCTCAACGGACATTCGGTGTCCGACAACGAAACCGATTCGGTGAATGAGCGACTCCGATCTTTACAGGGCCGCATCTACGAATTGTCTTGCGCGTTGTCCCGTTACGAGACACAAAATGATGGCCAACCAAACGCGGCAACGGACCATGATTCCAAATAGCGCTTTCGGGGTTCATGCTTCAGGTTGGCAGGACCAACAACGATCAATCGGTGTGGTTTATGGAAACTCGATACGAACTTCTGCATGAATCGTTCTCAACAGCCGATGCCGAGTATCCGCAATTCGTTTTTGAAAACGGACGATTGCGAGTTACGTTTCGGGACTGGCGTGAGGAGTTGATAGACGTCTTGTTTCACGACGTCGTAGCCTTCTCGTGGGATGACGGGGACGCGGCCCTTGATGCGAGCCATCGCGATGATTGCAGCTATGTCGTCCAGGGTTCTTCATGGTTGGCGACGCACCGCAAAGCTGGAACAGTGATGCCATCTGAGGACAAACAGCATTTCAAGCTTTGCTTTAACGCTGTGGGTGTCTTGCAAGTGCTGGCTTCCAAGCTGGAAGTTTTGGGTGAAGCAGTTGCTCCGTCTGGCAGCGGCGGCAGTTAGCCCCGATCTGCGTCGGATGACTTTGCTCTTCTGAAATAAAATGACAGAACTTGATTGATTTTGGTCGATCTTGATGCAATCCTGTCTGCGTAACGAAAAGCCTCAGGACGAGGGCGTGGGTCATGCTGGTCGATGAACGGCGAACGAAACTCCTGAAAAAGATCGAGGAAAAAGGGTTTGTTTCGATTCAGGAGCTGGTCGAGTCGCTCCAAACCAGCGAATCGACGGTGCGGCGGGATTTGGAATATCTTGACGAAACGTCAAAACAAATCAGGAGGACTCGGGGCGGGGCGGCGTATGTTGGCGAGTCGATCACGGCATTCGAGGTCCGGGAAGATCGGGCGCTGGGGCAAAAACGACGGATTGCACAAGTTGTCGCGGACCTGATTGAGCCGGGGGAAGTGGTCCTGATGGATGGGGGGACCACAACGCTTGAGGTGGCACGGGCACTCCTGGGGAAGCCGCTGCAAGTCGTGACGAACTCGATGCCGATTGTCGGGTTGTTCGTCAATCAGCCGAACATCGAACTGATCGTCATCGGCGGCTACGTCTATCCCAAGACCGGCGTCGCTCTCGGCGATCTGGCGGTGGCCATGCTGAAGAACGTCCATGCTCGGCGGTTGGTGATGAGCGTCGGAGGCATCACCGAAGCCGGACTGTTCAACAGCAACACGCTGTTGGTCGAAACCGAACGCCAAATGCTCGCCGCCGCCGAGGAAGTCATCGTCGTCACCGACAGCAGCAAGTTCGGACATCGAGCACTGGCTCATCTGGCTCCGCTGTCGGCGGTGCATCGGCTGGTGGTCGATGGCGGTGTGTCGGACGAGTGGCGAGAAGTGATCGAGAAGGCGGGAATCAAACTGACGGTCGTCGAAGATTGAAACAAACCCCACCGAGCTTGCCTCGGTGGCTCGC
>JAYUFI010000392.1:0-5602 GCA_043738805.1 Planctomycetaceae bacterium
CCCCCGACCGCTCTTCGATCGACTCCAGATTCAGACCCGCCATCATCAACCGCTCGGCCACCGTGGCGACCGGAGCATCGAGAGCGACATAATCATTCAACCAATTCCAACTGACAATCATGTTCGTATTTCTGCGCGAGTGATGAGAGCAAAATGTCTTCTGGCGGAGACGACAGCCAAGCGTTGCAACGGGCTCAAGGTGAGTGGTGTTCTGTGGGCTATACCTCGTGCGGTCTTCGATGAGATGTTTTGCACGCGCGTTTCAAAACGCGCGTGCCTGCGGCGTGCGGTTAAACATCTCAATCAAGACCGTGTGAGGGCTAAAACAAAAGCCCTTCAGCAATGGGGCGGCGTAATCTAAGGACGCCGGTTGTGAACGCCAAGTAGTCTTGCGGCTTTCGCCTAGCTCGCTGGTTTGTGAATCGAAAACAAGTTGGCGATTGCCGTTGGACATGCTCACTTTTCTTCATCCGCAGGTCGGCGCGGCCATCCGCAAGGAAGTTTGAGTTCGGATTTTCGATTCATCCGGCTGATGCATCTATTGGGTTGGAAATTGGTTCGCATCCAGTGGCCACTGCTAGCACGACGCACAAGCGAGGGTTTTCCGGAGACCACCTGCTTGCGCGTCCGACCACTCGCTTGCGCGTCGTGCTAGCTGACTTAATTGACGGCCTTAACCTCAGCAGCCGTAGCGTCACCCACAGCGATCTCACCGGGGATGCGGGCCATTGAGACGAGCTTGTCGTCATCTTCTAAACGAATGATTCGCACCCCTTGAGTGTTGCGACCGATGATGCTGATGTCGGCGGCTCGCAGACGCTGAATCTTACCGCTGGCGGTGACCATCAGCACTTCGTCGGCGTCCGTGACCGCGACGATATCGACTGCTTTGCCGTTGCGAGCAGTCGTTTTGATGTCACGAACGCCTTTGCCTCCTCGGCCTTGCCGACGATATTGCATGCCACTCTTCGCTGCGTCTTCGGTCCCTTCAGTCTCGTCTGGCCCTTCGGTTTCGGCCTCGTCGCCGTCCGCAACTCCCGGAACGGTGTCATCCGCTTCTGCGTCTGTTGCCAGCGTGTCGGCCAAGCCTTCGCCAACAACTGTTTCTTCGCTGGTTGGTGACGCCCCTTCCGGAACGTCAGCCTCACCGAGACCGAACGGCGTGCGCTTGCCGTATCCTTTTTCGCAAACGGTCAGCAGCGTCATTTCCGGATGCGCGATGACCATACCAATGACGATGTCACCCTTGCCAAGCCGGATGCCGCGAACTCCCTGAGTCGCTCGGCCCATGCTGCGGGCGTCGGATTCGCGGAAGCAGATCGCCATGCCGTTTGCGGTGGCGATGAGTACGTCTTGGCGGGCGGTAACCAACTGCACGTCAACCACCACGTCGTCCTCGACGAGCGAGATCGCAATGAGGCCGCCCTTTTTCGGACGCGAGTAATCGGCCAGCGGCGTCTTTTTCACAGTGCCGTTGCGAGTCGCGATCATCAACGACCGATCGTCGTAGGTCCGCACGGCGACGCAGTTGCAGACCTTCTCCCCTTCACTCAGCGTCAGTAAATTGACGAGCGCTCGCCCCTTCGCCGTGCGTGTGCCAAGCGGCAGATCATACACCTTCGACCAATAGACCTTCCCCTTGTCGGTGAAGAACAGCAGCCAGTCGTGAGTGCTGGCGACGAACAGATTCTGGATCGGGTCATCGTCTTCGGTCTTCGCGCCGATGACTCCCCGGCCGCCACGGTTCTGAGCTTCGTACTCGGTCAACTGCGTCCGCTTGATGTAGCCGCGTTGCGACAAGACGACCGTCATCGGTTCTTCGGTGATGAGCTCATCGCGGTCGACGTCTTCGGCCTCGGCGTCTTCGATGTCGGTACGGCGCTTGTCGCCGTATTTCTCTTTCAGTTCGAGCATGTCTTGCCGCACGACCGCTCGAATGTGAGCTTCGTCGGACAGCAAGTGCAGATAGCCCATGATGTCCGTGAGCAGCTTGCCGAATTCTTCGGCGAGCTTTTCGCGTTCGAGGTTCGCCAGCGAGCCCAACTGCATCGAGACGATTGCTTCCGACTGATTCGGCGAGAGCGAGTACGCCTCTTTCGTGCCGTACTCGTCCTGAAACGCTTTGAAGCCGATGTCGCCGAGCGCTCGCGCGATGAGTTCGCCGGGAACGGCGATCTGCTGCAATCGCACTTTCGCTTCGTTGCGGCTGGGTGATTGCCGGATTGTCTTGATGACCTGGTCGATGTCGATCTGTGCGATCATCAAACCTTCGACCGTGTGTTTACGCTTGCGAGCTTCGCTCAGCAGGAACTCGGTGCGGCGGCGGATGACGTCAACCCGGTGCAGGATGAATTCCTGCAACATCTCTTTGATCGTCAGCACCTTCGGCCGGTTGCCAACCAGAGCCAAAAGGATGACGCTGACCGTCTGTTGCAACGGCGAGAACTGGAAGAGCTGATTGAGGACAACTTCTTTGTCGGCGTCTCGCTTCAAGGTGATGTGTAGACGAACGCGCCACGGTTTGTCGGTGCGGTCGGTGTAGTCGGTGACGCGAGCGATTCCCTTGATCCGCTCGTCCTTGACCAATTCTTCAAGCTTCGCGCGGATGCGGTCGCGCGTGTCTTGGAACGGAATCTCGGTGACGACGATGACGTCCGAATTCTTTTCCGTTTCAAAGTGCGTGCGGGCTCGCAGCGTGAACGTACTCCGACCGGTGAGAAAACCCTGTCTCGCGCCGGCTCGACCGCAGATGATGCCGCCGGTCGGGAAGTCCGGAGCGGGCATGACCTGCATGATCTGACCGATGGTCGAGTTCGGATTGTCGATCAGCATGACCGTCGCGTCGCAGACCTCGGCCAGATTGTGCGGCGGGATGCTGGTCGCCATGCCGACGGCGATGCCGTTCGAGCCGTTGACCAGCAGATTCGGAAACCGCGACGGCAACACGACCGGCTCGGTGCGTTGCTGGTCGTAGGTCGCGACGAATTCGACGGTGTCGCGATCGAGGTCTTGCAGCATGTCAGCCGCCGCTTGCGACAGCCGAGCTTCCGTGTATCGCATCGCGGCGGGAGGCAACCCGGCGAGCGACCCGAAATTCCCCTGCGTGCTGATCAGCGTCTCGCGCATCGCCCAGGTTTGAGCCATGCGGACCAGAGTCGGATAGATTGCTCCGTCGCCGTGTGGGTGATAGTTACCCATCGTCTCGCCGACGATCTTGGAGCACTTAGTCCGCGACGAGGCCGGTCCCAAGTTGAGATCGCGCATCGCGACCAAGATGCGCCGCTGCGAAGGCTTCAGTCCGTCGCGCACATCGGGGAGTGCGCGGCTGATGATGACGCTC
Source organism: Planctomycetaceae bacterium (assembly GCA_043738805.1). Lineage (GTDB taxonomy): Bacteria > Planctomycetota > Planctomycetia > Planctomycetales > Planctomycetaceae > SXKJ01. Next base: position 3,341 of record JAYUFI010000392.1, read on the forward strand.
ATCGCGTAGGTCAGGTAGCTGGTGCGAATTTCGTCTTCAATCGCCAGCGGGATGACATTTCCGGACGACACCAATCCCGTTTCAGGTGGGACCGGCTCAAGCTCTTCGTGACCGTCGGACAACTCCGTGACTCCTGGCAGAAGACTGCAATTTTCACTCTCCGGCCGGGCCGTCTTGGCCACGGTAATTTGCCGGAAAGAACCCCCTCATTGAGGCTGCATTCAAGAGCCGGGAAGATAGTCGATTCGGAATCGGCAAACAACGAACGGCAACGCTGAAAGAAATGGCATTGCGATCAGACGGGAATGTTATTTTTGCAAGAGCGTCGTGCCACAATTTAACCCTGCCTGCCTACATCGTCCCCATCGGCAGTGCCACGTTGCGGGGCATCATGCGAGAACTGCCGTGATCGCGCAATGCTCCGTCGAGTGCTTGACGCAACGATTCGCCAAGGCCGCGTTCACGGATTAGGCGGATGCGGGCTTTCGCTCGTTGAAACGCTTGGACCACTTGCGGATCCCATTGCTCCCCGGCTCCTTCGGACAAAATCGTTTCGACGTTCGCCGGGGACATCGCTTTGCGATACGGGCGGCTGGTGCTCATGGCGTCGTAGCTGTCGGCGACAGCGAGGATGCGGGCCAAACGTGGAATCGCTTCGGTGGCCAGTCCGTGCGGATAGCCCTTGCCGTCCCAGCGTTCGTGATGATGCAGCACGCCCGGCAGCAAGTTACTCACCTGCCGCAAGTCTTTCAGGATCGAATGGCCAATCACCGGATGTTGCTTCATGTGTTCGGTTTCGTCCGGCGTGAGCGGGCCATGCTTGCAAAGGACATCGTCGCGAATGCCGATCTTTCCCACGTCGTGCAGCAGACCCGCGAGATACAGATCGCTGAGGTCATCGCCAACGAGTCCCAGTTCGCGTCCCAGTTCGATCGCGATGCGAGCGACGCGTTCGCTGTGCCCGTAGGTGTAAGGGTCTTTGGCATCGACCGCCGACGCGAGCGAGCGAGTCAGCCCGACGAGCAACTCCTTCAACTCGTGATAACGATCGCAGGAACGGACGAGGAAGCCAATCAGCGCCGAAAACGGAGCGAGAGTCGCCGCGTCTGAATTGCGGAACTCAGCGTCGGATTCGTCTTGTTGCTTGTTGAGCGCGATGACCCAGCCGGTCGCCGAGCCCATCGGGACAGTCATCACCATCACACTCTTCACCGCCGGGAACGCATTGCCGAGCGGCGTGTTGCGCACTTGGTTCAGAATCAGCAGGCCCATGTCTTTCAGGTCTTGCGACTTCTTCAACACTTTGATGAGTTCGCACGCATCGAATCCGGTGAGCACTCGCTGACCGCGAACGGTCATCGACTCCAATTTGCCCGGCACCCAGATCAACGACTGCGCACCGATAAAAGGCAACGCGGTATCGAGGATTTGTTCGATGCCAGTTTCGACGTCACGATGAATACGGAGATGTCGAACGAGTCGTTCGACTGTGAGATTCAACTCCCACGCTTTCTTCACTTGTTGCTTGAGATCGTCTTCCGCATATCGCCGCGTCCGCAGCATGTCCGCTTGCAGCAACCGATCCAAAACCGCCTGCGTCCAGCGAGTCAGTCGAGTTTGCTCCTCAGAAACTCCGGGACCACTGCCAGCTAGCGACTTGATATTCGCTTCGGCAATCAACGGAACCGTGTTCGGGAAACTCAAAGGAAATCGCACGACGAAGCCACCGTGCGGCACCACGGAAACCTGAACCTGGCCGCTCTTCAAGATCGGCTGGAACTCGTCCACGTTCACGGAATCTTGGGACGGTTCGCCGTCCGCGATGGTTGTCGGCCAAAGCAGCGAGCCGTTCGTCGCATCATAAACTTTGAACGCCGATTGAAACTCTTCTTGCAAAACCATCGCCGTCGCTTTGGCGTGCTGCACGAACTTCTGAGTCGGGAGCGGAGCGTCTTCGAGAGTTGTCATGGTGTCACGCTTGAGTCAGTGAATTCAAAACGTAGCACAGGCGGCTCGCCTGTGATTTCAATTCATAAACGCATCACACAGGTGAGCCGCCTGTGCTACGGATTTCGGATCAGTGCCCTTGCAGCAGTAACTTTTCAAACTCCGGATGTTGTCGCAGTCCGGCGAGATCGTTGTCGGTGGCGGCTTGCTGGCCGTAACCCTGCTCGAGTGCTTGTCTCAAGAATCGGAGTGACTCTTGGTGAGCTTGTTGTTTGACTGCGGGAGTCGTCGCCTGTTCGGAGGCAAGCGATGTCA
>JAYUFI010000393.1:0-14915 GCA_043738805.1 Planctomycetaceae bacterium
TGCAGTGACGAAATCTACAAACGAGCGGGCGATCGACTCGCTCAGCAACTTCAACAAATGGGGAGCCAGCCGTGCGCTCAAGGCCAATGTGCCTCTGGCTGTAACAGTGGTTGCAATGCCGGTTGCAGCAGCGATTGCCAGAGCGGTGGAAGCTGCTTGTTCGGCAAGAACCCATTCGCATGTAACAGCGGTTGTGAAGAAGAAAAGAAAGAGCCCTGGGCTCTTGTCGATGTCTTCACCAACGAGTGCGGACAGAATTGGATGAAGGACCACGGAACGACCATCGGTGGATGGATCCAAATGGGATATCAAAACCATCCGGATGGCTCATTCACGGGTAACGGTCCTTCGCTGAACCAGCATGAGCATAACGCGTTTAATCTCAACCAAGCGTATATTTTCATCGCCAAGGTCGCCGACGGTAGCAAGGGATTTGATTGGGGTTATCGAGCAGACTTCATGTACGGCGTGGACGGCAATGAAGGTCAGTCGTTCGGCAACGTCAACGCGCGACACTGGGACTTTAACAACGGCTTTGGTGGACCCACCGATACGAAGAAAACCCACGGACCTTATGAATATGCCCTGCCGCAATTGTACGGTGAAGTGGCTATGGGCAACCTGTCGGTGAAAGCTGGCCACTTTTATACCCCGATTGGGTACGAAGTGGTCACATCGCCAGACAACTTCTTCTTGAGCCGTCAGATTACGTTCTACAACAGTGAGCCGTTCACTCATACCGGTGCATTGGCGACATATAAAGTCGATGACAAACTCAGTGTTATCGGTGGCTATGAATTCGGTTGGGATACTGGCTTCTATCAGTATAACAAAGGAAGCATGGGCATTACCGGATTTACCTATGCTGCGACCGATAAGACGACGTTGACTTATGCAGGCGGCTTTGGCAATTTTGGCTGGCGTGGTCAAGGTGCCATCAACAGCTTCATTCTGTCCCAAAAATGGGCGGAGAAATTGATGTCTGTGCATCAGTTCGACGTGCTCAATACGTCTGGTGTGCCAACTGCAGTGACCGGTCCCGCCGGTGCGAATTTTGCCATTAGTGGTATCGCCGGTGATTCGACAGGTCTGATCAACTATCTCTTCTATGAGATTGACGCCAAGTGGAAAGCCGGAACTCGGCTGGAATGGTATAAGGCTGACGGTGTTTCTTACAACACTTTCACTTATGGCGTGAATTACAAGCCGACAGCAAACCTGACGATCCGACCGGAAATGAAACATAACTGGTCACCTGCCGGCAGGAATATCGTGGGAGCACAACCGGGAATTAACACGGTTTATGGCCACTCGAATATCTTCGGTGTCGATGCGATCTTTAAGTTCTAAGCGTCGCTGAAGAGTTCAATCTGATTGACTGGGCCGAGGTCGGATTTCCGACCTCGGCTTTTTTCGTATGTTGAGTTTTGTTTTGTGATGAGCAGTCTGCGGGGCCTCGTAAAGCAGGCGGCTCGCCTGCTTGGTGTTTCCGCTGAAATCACAGGCGAGCCGCCTGTGCGACAGCATCAGCGAGTGGCGAGTTCAAGAGAGCGACTTTATTCTCGCGTTGTTGCTCACCAACGGTCGTTCCTCGCGAGATGATTCATGAGCTTGCCGCACGAAACGTCGTCGTCCGAAAAACCTACTTTCGTGCGTTACGGCGTGCTCGCATTTCTGTGCGTACTCGCGTTTATTCTTTACGTCGATCGCATCTGCATCAGCCAGGCGGTGAAGAAGATCGAGGCGGACCTCAACATCGAGCACGACGACATGACGTGGGTGCTGATGGCCTTCACTCTGTCATACGCGCTGTTTGAAGTCCCGATGGGTTGGTGGGGAGACAAGTACGGCTCGCGCGGGGTCTTGACTCGAATTGTGGTGTGGTGGTCGGCCTTCACGGCGTTGACCGGAGCGGCGATGGGGTTGCCATCCCTCATCATGATTCGGTTTCTGTTTGGAGCGGGCGAAGCGGGTGCGGTACCGAATTCGGCGTGTGTGTTGTCGCGGTGGTTTCCGATCGAGCAGCGTGGGATGGCTCAAGGAGCCGTCAATGCGGCGATGCAGTTTGGCGGAGCACTCTCTCCGATCTTGACTGCGTACCTCATCGAATGGATCGGCTGGCGCTGGACCTTCGCGGTGCTCAGCATTCCGGGTGTTCTGTGGGGCGTTGTGTTTTGGACATGGTATCGCGACGACCCGCAAACGCATCCGTCGGTAAATGAATCCGAGCGACTGCTTATCCTGGCCGGCACACATTGCTCTTCTGGCGAGCATCCGCCGATTCCCTGGCGAGCCGTTTTGACGCACCCGCAGGTGTGGCTGCTGGGCTTCATTTTGTCCTGTTCGGCGTTCAACTCGTACCTGTATTTCTCGTGGTATCCGACGTACTTGAAGGAGGCGCGAGGCTGTTCCGAAATTGACGCTGGCTGGCTGGCGAGCATCGTCCTGGCTGGCGGGGCGATCGGCTGTTTGAGTGGCGGATTCCTCATTGACTGGCTGACACGCACGACTGGTGATCGGTTTCGCTGTCGCCGTCTGTTGTGTGCTTCATCGATGACGCTGGCGTCAGTATTGCTGTTGATTGGCAAGCATTGCGACACTGCAGTGATCGCTACTTTATGGACCGCTGGCTCGTTGATGTTGACGGTGCTGACGTTGGCCTCGTGGTGGGGCTCGGTTGCCGATCTGAGCGGCCGTCATTTAGGCGCGCTGTTCGGTTTGATGAACTCACTGGGTGGCTTGGGCGCGTTGGCCTCACAACGCTTCGCTGGCAAGTTCGCTTCTTGGATGGCCTCACGCGGCCACACCGGTCGAGCGCAGTGGGATGCGATCTTCTACGTTTACGCGGGAGTGCTCTTCATCGGTGCGATGACCTGGCTGTTCATCGACGCGAGAAGATCGGTAGACGACGAATGGAGCAGATAATTCACCGGAACTTTTTTCAAGCGAGTTGACTCTATTCGACCCTTGAACAAGTCGCCGTTGCGAACGGGTGGGTTGGGCGTTTTGATGCGTCGGCCTAACGGTCGGTTGAAAATGTGGCACACCACAAATGCTTCTAAGAAGGCGAGGAATACTGATTCCGTAGCCCGGTTTTTCAAACCGGTCGAACCGAACCCCCGGTTTGAAAAACCGGGCTACAAAAACACGAAATCATTTTTCCTCATGTCCTAAGTTTACAGTCGCTGTCTCGTCTATAAGTGCAGCGAGAGTGTTTGCGATTCCGTCGGTTCTTGGTCTCAATGAGAAAAACGAGAAAGAGGATTCCATGCGTCAGCAACACTGGCTTCGAGCGGTTCTGGTGGCTTTGGCGGTGGGAACGGGAATCACGGGAGATCGGCAGCCGGAAATCGCCGCGAGCGAGATCGGGTTCGTGGAGGACTTCGCCCTCGCGTTGGACCGCACCGTCGCGTTGAAACAGCTCGTGCCAGGAACCGAAGACTTTTATTACTACCATTGCTTGCACGCTCAGCAGACCGAGCAATTCGACAAGGTCGAACCACTCGTCACTCAGTGGATGCAGCGGCTCGGGCAGACGCCCCGCGTGAATGAGATCCTCGCGCGGCAGGCGTTGCTGACATATGACAAGAATCCGCAGAAGACGTTGGAGTTCATCCGCAACAAGCTCGGCGTGCAGTTCGGGCATCAGAAGGAAGAACTCGGTGTCGAACCGAATCTGCCCACAAAGGTCGAACCGCAGTGGATCAGCCGAGCGACCCTCATGCAGCAAGCATTGCGGCACCCGAACACGGACGGGTTCGAGGACGCGGCGCTCGACTGGCTGGTCGGCGAAAACCTCGATCCGGATCGGCGGCGGCATTTGTTGTCGCGGATGAGTCGGCCCGATTATGGGCCGCTCGTGAAGTTGGTCATCGACGACATCAACCATCTGAATTCCGGCGGCTTCGGGCAGTTCAACATTCATCGGTTGCTGACGAAGCGGCAGCTTGCCGAGTGCTTGAGGCTGAAAGCCGATTTGATTCACAACCATCATTGGGTGGTTGCATCGCTCATCAAATTGCAGCCGGGACCGGATGAGGACTGGCAGCACGATGCGAAGATCATGGCGGCGTACCTCGACCGCGTTTGGTCATTCGCCAGCACGTTGCCGCCGTCGCAGAACTCGTTGAAAGCGCAGACGCTGTATCACCGGCTGTGGCTCGATCGCTCGCAAGGGCTGTTCGACAAGGAGCGGTTCCTGACGTATTTGAAACTCCCGCGACCGGTCGGATACGGAGCGAAGGCGTATCTCGAATCGGAAGAGGTCAAACTCCGAGCCGCAAATCTGAACGCCGATTTGCGTCCGGGGGTGCTTTTCGCGCCGGTCGGCAATGACGAGCCGCTGGTGCGGAGTTACTTGCAGCACTTTCTGCTCGACGTGCCGAACTCAAAAGACTTCGATCCGCTGATCAACGACACGTATCTGAAGCATCTCTTCGCCGAAACCAAGATCGTCAACGGGCTGGGCGAACCAGAACAGTGGGCGGCGCTCTTGCCCGCCGCGGCGTTCCAACAACTGAAGCAGCGGATCGATATCGACTTCGATTTCGCGAACAAGACGACCTATGGCGCGGACGACGCGGTCAGCCTCGATCTGCACGTGAAGAACGTCGGCACGTTGATCGTGAAGGTGTTCGAGATCAACACGCGGAACTACTACCGCGAGCATCTCAAGGAAGTGGACACCGACGTCAACCTCGACGGCCTCGTCGCCAACAAAGAGACGACGCACACCTTTAACGATTCGCCGTTCCGCCGCATGAAGCGGCGGTTTGATTTCCCCGAACTGAAGAAGCCGGGTGTGTACGTCATCGACTTCATCGGCAACGGTCGCAGCAGCCGAGCGCTCGTGCGAAAGGGGAAACTCAAATTCCTCACGCGAACGACCTCCGCCGGGCAACTCTTCACGGTGTTCGACGAGCAGAACAAGAAGCTGGATGACGCGCGCATTCTGCTGAGCGGCCACGAATACACGCCGGGCAAAGACGGGACGATTCTGGTTCCGTTCACGCATCAGCCGGGCCGGCAGCCGATCGTTCTCGTGGGGCACGTTTCCAACGTGCCGCCTAAGAAAGATGAGAAACCGGACGGGCACGTTGAAAACGTGCCCCACGAGTATGCGTGCCTCGATTACTTTCAGCATGAGGCGGAAACGTACGCGCTCGCGGCGGGGATCTTCGTCGATCGCGAATCGCTGCTGACTCGCAAGAAAACGAACGTCGTTGTTCGTCCGCAACTGACGCTCAACGGCACGCCGGTGTCGCCGAGCGTTTTGGAAGAGGTCAAGCTGCGGATCGTTTCGACGGATCTCGACGGCGTTCCGTCATCGACCGAAGTTCCGAACTTCAAACTGTTCGACGACCGCGAGTCGGTGCATGAGTTCCAAGTGCCGCCGAGGACTCAGTCGTTGCAGTTCGTGTTGCAGGCGAAGGTCCAGAATCTGAGCCTCAATCAAAAGATCGACCTCGCTGTCGGCGAGGCATTTCAGTTCAACGAGATCGAGAAGACCGAGCGGATCGAAGACCTGCATTTGCTCCGCACGAACGACGGCTACTTCGTCGAACTGCTCGGCAAGACCGGCGAACCGAAGACGTCGCGGCCCGTACATGTCATCTTGAAACACCGCGACTTTCGCGATCCGGTCCACCTCACGCTGAAATCCGACAAGCTCGGGCACCTCGCGTTGGGACAGCTCGATGGCATCGCGGCGATCACCGTCACCGGCCCGGAGGGAACTCAGCACGCTTGGCCGATCCGACAGGACGAGCATGTCTACACGCAGTCGCTGCATGGCCGAGTCGGTGAAGTACTAACGCTGCCGTACCTCCCCGTAGGTCGGGCACTCTTGCCCGACGCTAAAGGCATTGACGTTGATCGCGTGAAAGACCCAGCCAGTCGGGCAGGAGTGCCCGACCTACAACAGGACGTGTCGCTGCTCGAACTGCGCGGCGATTCGTTTCTTGTTGGGCATCCCGACAAGCTGTCGATCAAGAACGGACTCCTCACGATCACTGGGCTGCCCGCCGGTGACTTCGATCTCTGGCTGAAATCGAGCAACAAGCACATTCGCATTCGGATCGCTCCGGGCGAGACGAAGCACGGTTATGTGCTCGGTCAAACGCGGCAGTTGGAAACGCGCGCATTGCCCGCGTTGCAGATCGAAAGCATCACGCAGGACGACAAAGAGCTGACGATTCAGCTCAGCAACGTCAGCAAATTCGCGCGAGTGCATGTCTTCGCGACCCGCTTCGTCCCGGCGTTTGCGGCGGGGAGCCACTTGTCGAAGATCCTCGTGGCCGAGCCGTATGCAATCACGAACTCACCCGCCGAATCGGTCTATCTCGCGGGACGGAACATCGGCGACGAGTACCGTTACATCATCGACCGCAAGTACGCGAAGAAGTATCCGGGCAACATGCTCGAACGCCCGTCGCTGCTGCTCAATCCGTGGGTCGTGCGCACGACGGAAACCGGTGAGCAAGTCGCTGTCGGTGGCGATGACTTCGCGGCGAAGGGTCTCGCAGCTAATCGCTCGATGATGCGCGGCGAGGCGAAACAGGCTGCAGCCGCAGCGGCGGGTGACTTCGCGAATCTCGACTTCCTCGGCGAAGCGTCCGCGATCTTCCTCAATCTCGTGCCGGACAAAGAGGGGCGAGTCACTGTCGATCGCAAAGCGCTCGGCGGTCATCAGCACATTCACGTCGTCGCCTGCGATCCGCTGAGCACGACGTCACGTAGCGTGGCCCTCAAGCCGGTCGAGACGCACTTCATTGATCTCCGTTTGGCGAACGGGCTCGACTCGAAGCAGCACTTCACGCAACAGAAGCAGATCAGCATCGTCCGCGCCGGCGAGCCGTTTACGTTGGCCGATATCGCGACGTCGAAGTTCGAAGCCTACGACAGCCTGTCGCGCGTTTTTCTGCTGTACTCGACGCTGACCCGCGACCCGAAGCTGGCCGAGTTCCAATTCATCCTCAACTGGCCGAAGCTCAAGCCGGAAGAGCAGCGAGCGATGTACTCGAAGTTCTCTTGCCATGAGTTGAACGTTTTCTTGGCGAAGAAAGATCCCGCGTTCTTCAAGGCGGTCGTGCTGCCGTATCTGGCCAATAAGAAGGACAAGACTTTCGTGGATCGTTGGTTGTTGAGCGAGAAGCTCGATGCGCACCTGCAACCGTGGTCGCACGGGCAACTCAATTCGGTGGAGCGAATCCTGCTGGCTCAGCGAGTTGCCGGCGAAGGCCTCAAGACGGCGCGGCACATCGACGAGTTGCAACGCTTGCTGCCGCCCGACATCGACCGCTTCTTGCACCTGTTCGACACCGCCGCGAAAGGGAGCGCGTTGGAAACGAGCGATGCGCTCGGATTCAAAGGCGCGCTCGAAGAGCGACTCAAAGAGGTTGAACTCAAAGCGGCATTCATGACAACACGAGCCGCTGGTGGAGGGGCTCCGGCACCGACTGACATGCCGACGGCAGCTCCTGCCCCGGCCGCTGAAGCGGCAGAACTGTCCTTCGCAGGCAAGCCCGCTGCAAAGGCGGACGCACGTCGCAAGCTCGCCGAGAAACAGGATGTGGCCGAGAAGGCTAAATCACAATCCATGAGTAAGAAACGAGAATCGGGCCTCGCTCGCGACGGCAAGGCGGACGAAGATCGGCTCAGTCGTTTGAGCGATGAGTCAGACGCCAAGGGGTCCAAAGACAAAGCGATGGTCTTCTTTGACCAAGAGGCCGAACAACTCCGGCGCGAAGTCCGGCAGCTTTATCGCAAGATGGACCCGACCAAAGAGTGGGCCGAGAACAACTACTACAAACTGCTGATCGCCGATCAGCACGCGGGACTCGTCACGGTCAATGCTTTCTGGCGCGATTACGCTCAGCACGTTGCGGCCGCTAACGAAAAACCGTTTCTCAGCACGAACGTCGCCGAGGCGTCGCGCAACTTCACCGAGATGATGCTCGCGCTGGCGGTGCTCGACTTGCCCTTCGAGGCGGAGAAGCACGAATCCAAATTCGACGGCCCGAAGATGACGCTCGCTCCCGGCAGCCCGATGATCGTCTTCCACGAAGAGGTCAAACCGGCCAAGAACGCGGCCGCCGCGGTGCCGATTCTCGTCAGCCAAAACTTCTTCAAGCACGGCGATCGGCATCGCCAAGAAAACGGCGAGCAGATCGACAAGTACGTCGCCGAAGAGTTTCTGATTCACACTGTCTACGGCTGCCAAGTGGTCGTGACGAACCCTTCGTCCGCCCGGCAAAAGCTGACGTTGCTGTTGCAAGTCCCGCAAGGGGCGCTGCCGGTCATGAACGGGCAGCCGACTCGCAGCGTGCATGTCGACTTGCAGCCGTATCACACGCAAACGTTGGACTATTACTTCTACTTCCCCGCCGCCGGGAAGTTCCCGCACTTCCCGGTTCACGTCGCGAAGAACGGCGAGCTAATCGCCTTCGCCGCGCCGACCACTTTGAACGTCGTCGATAAGCCGACCAAGATCGACACCGAAAGTTGGGACTACGTTTCGCAACACGCTTCCGCCGACGAGTGCCTCGCGTTCCTGACCAAGCACAATGTTCATGGCCTGAACCTCGAACGCATGGCGTGGCGGATGCACGATGCGAAGTTTCTCGATGCCGCGCTGAACCTGCTCGCCGCGCGACATGCTTATCACCCGACGTTGTGGAGCTACGGTCTCAAGCACAACCACGTCGCCGCGATCCGCGAGTTCCTGCAACACAACGACGGCCTCGTCAACGAATGCGGCGGCCGGCTGACGAGTCCGCTGCTGACGATCAATCCGGTCACGCGTCGGACTTACGAGCACCTCGATTACAAACCGCTGGTCAACGCCCGCGCTCATCGACTCAGCCAGCGTCGGCACATTGTCAACGCGGTCTTCAACGACCAATACCATCGCACGCTGCAACAGCTCGCGCACCAGCGAGCGTTATCCGACGACGATCTGATGGTCGTCACGTACTACCTGCTGTTGCAGGACCGCATCGAAGAGGCACTCACGACGATCGCTCGCGTGAACCCCGATCGGCTCGCCACGCGGCTGCAATACGACTACTTCACCGCGTACCTCGACTTCTTCAACGACGACCCAAAGGCCGCGCGAACCATCGCCGCCAAATACGCCGACTATCCCGTCGATCGCTGGCGTGACGCCTTCGCCACGATCACCGCGCAACTCGCCGAAGCGGACGGTGCCGGTGCGAAGCAGATCGACAAGGACGATCGCACTCAAGAACAAACGCAACTCGCGGCGACCGATCCGAACTTCGATTTCACCGTCGAAGCGAAGCAGCTCACGATCAATCATCAGAACTTGGATTCCGTCCGCGTGAGTTACTACCTGATGGACGTCGAACTGCTCTTCAGCCGCAACCCGTTTGTCCAACAATTCAGCGGCCAGTTCAGCCTCATTAAACCGAACCACGTCGTCACGATCGGCCTCAAACAACCCGGAGTCGCCGGAGAGAAACCGCAACTCGACAAGGACGGTAAACCGATCCTCCGCGCTGGCACGATGAAGGTCGACCTGCCGAAGGAACTGCACAACCAAAACGTCCTCGTCGAAATCACCGGAGCGGGTCAGACGAAGACGCAGGCGTACTACTCGCACTCGCTCGCCGTGCAGGTCATCGAGAACTATGGGCAACTCAAAGTGACTCACGTGCAAACCGGCAAGCCGATCTCGAAAGCCTACGTGAAAGTCTACGCTCAGCGTCCGAACGGCAACGTGCAGTTCTACAAAGACGGCTACACCGACCTGCGCGGCCGCTTCGATTACTCATCGCTCAATACCAATAACCTCGACGCCGTCAGCAAGTTTTCGGTGCTCGTCATGAGCGATGACCACGGCGCGCTGGTCAAGGAAGCGAACCCGCCGAAGCAGTGACACGCCTGGCTCATTCTGCGATCGCAATCGCCTGGACTATTCACGCTTCGAGGAGATTCCACGACCGCGTGTGCTATTGAAGTCTGACGCGCAAGCGAAGGAATGTTGCGACAAGCCCTTCACTTGCACGTCAGGCTTCAATGAGACCGTGAATAGAGCGGTTCCAACCGCCGTGAAGCGGTTATCAGCCCACGCCACAAAATCCGCACGATGGGCATGATCGGCCCAACGATGTTGGCTCGCCTCAAACGGCTCGCTCATTCGCGTCATTCACGAGCTACGTTCAACGTGGTGTCTGGAGAGCGGAGAGCCTCCACTCGATCGTCTGTTTGAAAAGACCGCCTACGTGTCGCGACCGGCAGAAAATGCTTGGACCGCGATAACTGCGTGCTCGGCAATCGTCTGGAATCTCACCGCTTGAGAAGGCAACACGTCGATAACGTTCATCGCGTGAAGCCAGGAGGCTTGCAGTCATCGGTCCAATTCAACGGCGACGGAGCGGATGACTCAACGGGCAGGAGCCCTTCAGCCACGGTCGTTGGCTGAGTTTGGAAACTGTCTGCCTGAGTAACGCTATGTTCATGTCACATACTCGTCTCGCCGCCTGGATGACTTGGTTCTTGGCCGGGCTGGCAACGCTCGTCTGGCTGCCACGCTTGCTGGGTACCGAACCACTCGCCGAAAAAAATCCGCGAGCGGTTGTCATTGATGTGACGGAGGTGCCCAACGAGCAGGCCGAACCAGCAGTCGTTGAACAAACTCCGACGCAGGCCGAACCGAAGTTGCCAAAATCATCGCCGCCGCTCGAACTCGATGAGCGCCGATTGCTAGCTCCGCTTGAAGCAGACTTACTCGACGAGGAATCGACGGACTCTTCTGAATCAGCCGATCAACTCGCCACAGAAGAATCGTTTGAGTTGCCCGAAGTAATCACACCGGGACGCGGGGCGACACTGAGTCCCAGCATCGTTGCCGATGGGGCTGACGACGCTGATCTCGCACCGCTCAAACTTCCATTGAATCCGACGCCGACTTCCGCAACAGAAAACGATCGACCGCAGGATTCGCAACCACTGACGAGTGCTCCGCAGCAACGAGTGCTCAAGCCGCTGCAACCGCCAGCAGAGCCGCAGAACGATGTCCCCGGTTCGTCACCAAATTCTTGGCGAGCGCGACCCAATGCCGCCGCGCAGACACCGTTGATTCCGTTGCCAAATCAGCACACGGCTCAACAGGTCACAGGGCGGATGGTCAAGTATTGGGTTGTCAGCACACGTTGTTGTTCACAATCGAAGCATCGTTGTATGCCGTCGTGCCGATTCTTGTGTCACGGCGTCACTGACGATTGCCAAATTCATCCCATCTGTTTTGAAGAGTTGCTCGGATCGTTGATCCCCGGTGCTCCGGTTTGCATCTTCGCTCACGGAGCGTTCACGCGTTGGCAAGATGTCTGGCAAGACGCCGAGCAGACTTATCAATGGTTGCGCAGTCCGTGCTCGCAAGTGCCGTTGAATTTCATTTACTTCACGTGGCCCAGCGAGGGGATTTGTTCGCTCGCGTCGGACAACGCTTTCACCAGTCCGGTCCCCGGCGTCGATTTCTTCATCTTGGGTCGTCGAGCCGAACGAAATGGTTTTTATCTCGCAGACCTGATCGGAGCCTTGCCTCCCAACAGTCCTGTGAGTTTGTTAGGACATAGTCAGGGAGCCCGCACGATTTCGGCGGCGTTGCATCTGCTCGGCGGTGGGACCGTACAGAAACAAGCTCGTTGGAATCCCGCCGATTGCGGCAACCGAATTCGAGTTGTCTTTGCGGCCGCTGCGATTGATCACGATTGGCTCAATCAAGACGAGCGTTATTGCTGCGCACTCAATCGAGCAGAGTGCTTGCTCAATCTGCGGAATGATCGCGACCTCGCGCTAGCGCTGTATCCGTTGCGGCATCCGTTCTCCGCTCGCTCCTTGGCACGAGCCGGGTTCACTCGTCGCGACCGACGCCACATGGGTGAGCATGAATGCCAAGTCGGAGAGATCAACGTCACGCCGCTTGTCGGTCATCACCACAGTTGGCCGCAGTATCTCTGCCGTCCGGAAATCGCTGCGGCGATTACGCCGTACATTTATTTTGAGATCAACTAAATTACTCAAGCTGAGCGGTTTTCAGAGATGACTTTTTCAACGCAAAGGTGCAAAAAATTGCAACGGTTCACAAAGAATCAGGGATGATCGACTGCATGATTCAATAGTGAATTGAGGGGATTGATTGACACAAAGCTTTGCGGACCTCTGCGCCTTTGCGTTGAAATCTCCCCAGAAAACGGCTCAGTTTGAGTAAGTAGACCCGCCGCTTTTGCTTCAGTGGGTTCTGTGTTTCACGAACGATTACTCAGCACGTCAGCATAAACCTCGCGAATGCGGCGAGTCATCGTTTGGTGACGGAACTGGTCTGTGAAGCGTTCGCGACCGGCGCGGCCAAAGGACTCACGGAGCGCGGGATCGGCCACCAGAATGTTGATGGCGTGCGATAGTTCATCGACTGACTGCGGTGGGAGCAGGTATCCGGTCTCGCCGGAAAAGATCACTTCGCGAGCCCCGTCAACGTCATAGCTGACGACCGGCTTGCCAGCGATCAAGCCTTGAGGCAACACGCGAGCGAGTCCTTCCCACAAGCTGGTATGCACGACGATGTCCATCGCGTGGATTAATTCGGGAACTCGATCCGGCGGCACGAGTCCCGTGAAGATGAAGTTCCGCGTTAGGCCGAGCGAGTCGATGTATCGCTGATACTCGTCGCGCAGAATGCCGTCGCCAACAAACAGAAACTTGGCGTGCGGATGTTGCCGGACGATCTTCGATGCCGCCGCGATGACGAACTCGTGTCCCTTGAGATGAAACAGCCGCGCGATCTTACCGATGACGACGTCACCCGGCTCGATGCCGAGTTCACGTCGCACGACATCGCGAGGTCGAGGCGGCGACAAGAACGGCTCGACTTCCATGCCACTGGAGATCGTGACGAACTTTTCTTTCGCAGCGACTCCTGCCGCGATGTACTGCTCGGTCATCGCATCGGCCACGCTGATGATCTTGACGCAGCGCTTGGCCGCCCATTTCTCCGCGAACCGATAGACCTCATACGCCAACGAATTCTGACCGTAATGAAACGCCGCGCCGTGAATGGTGTGAACCGCCGGAATACCGAGCTTCGCTGCGGCCGCCCGACCGATGATGCCAGCTTTTGAACTGTGCGTGTGAACGATCTGCGGCTTGATGTCACGCAGCATCGCAATCAACGCTCGATACGCCCGCCAGTCCTGCCAAGGCCGGATCGCTCGATGCAACTCCGGCAACACGCGAAAATCAAATCCCCCGCGCCGAGCCCGCTCTTCCAAACTTCCTTCCGGCCCCAATCCTGGACCAGTGATGAGCGTCACTTTGTCACCATAGTCGCGGTGCTGATCCTCGACCGTCAGCAGCGTATTTTCCTGCGCCCCGCCAATGATCAGCCGCGTGATGAAATGCACAACATTCATAGTGCGGGACGATGCCGAAGAGTTTGAAAGAACACAAGGCAATCAGCGAAGCAGCACAAGTCGTTGTCCGCTTGGCCGCACAATTTGTCGCTCTGATTTCCACCCGTGAGCAAATCGTTCTCGACCCCGCCCATCAGCGTATTGTTCAGCCGCCCCCGTGTGCTCTTAAAGCCTGGTGTGCCAGCGAAGGGAGGTTGCGACAAGTCCTTCGCGGCATGGTGTGCTCTTCGAGTTTACAATAGCCGCTCCGCCAATCGTGCCCAGTAACTCGCACCGATCGGTAGCAGATCATCGTTGAAGTCATACTTCGGATTGTGGAGCACTCGACCGTTTTCGGAGGGGCCGTTGCCCGCCCAGAGGTAGCAGCCGGGACGTTTCTGCAAGAGGAAGGCAAAGTCTTCGGAGCCCATGCACGGAGCGACGTTCGTATCGACTCGGTCTTCGCCAGCAATCTCAGCGGCGGTCGCGCTGGCCCATTCAGTTTCTTGCGCGGTGTTGACCGTGGCGGGATAGCGGCGTTCGTAATGCAACGCTGCAGAGCCGCCGAATGACGAGGCGATGCCAGTGATGAGGCGACGCATGTTGGCTTCGACCATGTCTTGCACGGGCTGTCGAAAAGTTCGCACAGTGCCGCGCAGTTTGACCTCGGTCGGTATCACGTTCCAGGTGTCGCCGCCGTGAATCTGAGTGATGCTCAAGACCACTTGATCGAGCGGATTCACATTGCGGCTGGCGATCGTTTGCAATGCGGTGACGATCTGCGCCGCTTCGATAATCGGATCAACTCCGAGATGCGGCATCGCGGCGTGAGTCCCCTCCCCTTTCACGATGATCTCGAAGACATCGAACGCGGCCATGATGGGGCCGGAGCAAACGCCGAATTGTCCGACCGGGATTCCCGGCCAGTTGTGCATTCCAAAGACTGCGTCACAAGGGAACTTGTCGAAGAGGCCCTCTTCGACCATGACTCGTCCGCCCCCTTCGTTCTCTTCCGCCGGTTGAAAGATCACGCAGACTGATCCCGTGAAGTTACGAGTCTCGGCCAGATACTTCGTAGCACCGAGCAACATTGTGGTGTGGCCATCGTGTCCGCAAGCGTGCATCTTGCCAGCGAACTTCGAGCGATGCGGGAAGTCGTTTTGTTCGTGGATATCGAGCGCGTCGATGTCGGCTCGGAGGCCGATGGTATTGAGCTTTCGTTCACTCAACGCAGGCGAGCCGCCTACGCTACGACCTTGAATGACACCAACGACGCCAGTCTTAGCTAGGCCGCGATGCGTTTCGATGCCCCATGCTTGCAGCTTAGTCGCGATGAATTCGGAAGCGAACGTCTCTTCAAATGCGGTCTGCGGATGCGCGTGCAGCTCGCGCCGCCAAGCGGTCATTTCGGAATGCAGTTCATTCAGTCGAGGAATTACCGGCATGAGTCGGTCCTTTGCGAATGGTTGTTTGAGCGTGGACGAGAACAACATGGTAGACCGGTTT
>JAYUFI010000394.1:0-5599 GCA_043738805.1 Planctomycetaceae bacterium
TTCAATTCCTGCAACAAATCGACTGAGCCGGGAACCAAGTACTCGTCGCAAGCAATCGCACCGGAACGCAGTCCGTCACGACGATGATTGATCCGCACCAAAAGTCGGTCGTGATATTCCTGCTTGTAGACAATCGGCTCGGACGGCGTCCCGCCGCGCTGCCGTACCTCTTCGGCCAAACGGATCATCTGATAGATCGTCTGCTTGCCGTTGAGTTGCATGATGAAGTCGAGACACAGTTTTGAAAGTTCCGCGTCACTCTCTGACGTGCCGGTTGCTCGCAGTACCTCGACCATCAGCGGGACCATGACCTCTGGCCAGCCTTCGCGAATGAGGCTCAGTGTGCCATCGAAATCAAAGACCGCATGTCGCGGCGGTTCAGTCAACGACACTTCGCGGATGATTTCGATTGCTGTCACCGGTAGAAACCGCGTCGGACCAATCTCAGTGACGCGGCGTTGGTAGTCATGTTCGTGTGACATTCGTGTTGCTGTTTCTGTGAGTGACTGGGATGAAAGATCAAAAGTGAGACGTAGCTCAAAAAATCGTCTGAGCGAAACACCCACCCGACGTATCACTCAAGCCGCTGGGGGGAAATCCAATCCTCGTTTTCGATTGGCCTTCATTCGTGTCATCCGCATTTCCGTGTCCTCCGTGTCCAATATCTTGGACCTACTTGGGAGTTTGGACACGGATTTCACGGACGACACGGAGACAGGCAACTGTTGGTTGTTCATAAAACGTTCCGGTGAATCATGACCTCCGAACTGCGGCACTGGTGATTCGCAATCACGCCAGCAGCGCTTCGACCACATCGCCGGTCGGAACCAACCGATAGGGCCGATTTGACAGGTCGTGAATTTCCATGTCGTGTCGCAAGCCGAGGCAATGATAAATCGTGGAGATGATGTCACCAGGAATTAGCGGATCGGATGCGGGGAACGCACCGATTTTGTCACTGCTGCCGTAAATCTTTCCCTTTGCAAAACCACCGCCGAGCAGCATCAGGCTGTAGCAGTAATTCCAGTGATCGCGACCCGCGTCTGCAGCGTTGATTTTCGGTGTCCGACCAAAGTCGCCGAACACGGCAACGATCGTGCGTTCGAGCAACCCGCGAGTTTCCAGATCGGCCAACAAGCTCGAACATGCGGCATCGAGCTGCGGCAGCAACGTCCCCTTGAGTTTCTTGAAGTTGCTGCCATGCGTGTCCCACGTCGCGTTCGCATCGGGAGCCCAAGACAAAGTGACCATGCGTGTTCCCGCTTCGATCAGACGTCGAGCCAACAAAGTGCTCTGTCCGTAAATGTTCCGACCATACGAGTCGCGCACCGAATCCGGTTCATCAGACAAGCGAAACGCTCGCTGCGTGTTCTCGGACGTGAGCAGTTGCAACGCTCGTTGTTGAAAGCCGGTCATACCATCCGCGATGTTCGGTCCCGTTTGCTGGCTGAGTTGCCGATCGACCTCTTGAAACAACGCGCGTCGCATCGCGAGTCGTTCGGTCGAGACATCCGCCAGCAGCGTCAATTCCGGAATCGCGAAGTCCGGCGAGTTCGGATCACGCAGCACAAACAACGGGTCTTTCGCTCGGCCTAAAATCCCCGCAAAGAATCCCGGCTGCGGTGGACCACCGGCTCCCTCGGCAGTGATGTACGGTAAATGAACCTGCGACACGATCGCTCGTTCGGGCGGACGAACCATCGACAACACACATCCCGGCGACGGGTAATCGGTTGGCTTCGTGCCACCGCCGATCTCGCCTCGGTCATGTCCGGTCATCGCGGCATACACCGCAGCAGCGTGAGCGTTATTCACTCCGTGGTGCATCGACCGCACGACGGTCGCTTGGTGCATGTGCCGTGCGAGCTTCGGCATCTGATCGCTGACTTGATATCCCGGCAGCGATGTTGCGATCGGCTGAAACTCGCCGCGAATACCATCCGCCGCATCAGGCTTCATGTCCCACATATCGAGATGACTCGGCCCACCGTCCAAAAACAAAACGATGCAATGATCGGCTCTCGGCGTGAGTGAACTTTTCCCCGCCCCCGTTCGGCGCGGGTCTCCCGCTCCCTCCTGTGCTGCCAGCAGCTTCGGCAGCGACAAGCCCATCAATCCCAACCCGCCGACTTGCAGTAGATGACGGCGCGACAAGTCAGCCAATGACGGCGACTGACCACTTCTAGTCTGGATGAGATTGAGCATTTCGAGCCTCCAGCAATGTTGAGTGAGCGACGGAGGATAAACGATCGACCGATTTCTCTCATCAATCAACTCCGATTTTGTTGGCATTCGCATCGAGAAGATGAATGCCGGTGCGGCCAGTGTCGAGTTCAGCAATTTCACTCGTGAGAAACGTTCACATAGTTTTGCGCTTCAGCGTTCCGCGCCGCCGTTGACGTTGATAATTTGGCCGGTGATGTAACTCGCCTCGTGACTCACCAAAAACCGCGCCATCACGGCGATGTCTTTGGGAGTTCCCCAGCGCTGCAACGGAGTCTCACGCAAGACTCGCTCTTGCCAAACCGAACTCGCACCTTCACCCCACTTCGTCCGAATCCAACCGGGAGCGATGCAGTTCACGCGGACCTTCGGAGCCAAGCTCAGCGAGAGCGAGCGTGTGAAGCCCATGATCGCGCTTTTCGATGCCGCGAAAAGTTCCCCGCTGTCTCCTTCCATTCCTCGCTCCGCTTGATCCCAGCCGATGTTGAGGATCGTCCCACCGTTTGCCCCGGTCATCATTGCTCCGATCAAGCGACTCAACAACAACGTCCCGCGAACATCGACTTCGTATAACCGCTGCAATTTTTGCGAGAACGGCAACTTCGTACCATCACCGGTCAAGAGATCAACTCCGGCGTTGTTGATCCAGATGTCGATGCCGTCGAGTTCAGACCAACATCGCTCAACGAACGCAGACAATTGATCTTCTTGGCTGAGATCAGACATTACGACACGAGCGATATTTCCCTGAGCACGCAATTCATCCGCGAGTACATTCGCGGCTTCTGAATTGCGGCAACCGTGAACAATCACGTCCGCTCCGGCGAGGGATAATTCGGACACGACCGCTCGGCCAATCCCTGATGTGGAACCGGTGACAACAGCTCTCATACCAACCAAATTGGCGAAACTCTCGGAATTCAAGCCGAACCTCCTTATCTAAACATTAAGGAATCTCAGGATTGTCGTCGTTGACGTTGATCCTGACTGCCGAGATACTCCCCGCAGTTCCAGTCGCGTCCTGCAAGGATGCGTGCAAATCTTGCAACGAATCTCAGCATTTCCAGTCGGCGATTCCGCCAAAGTTTTGTCTCGCACGTGAGACGATTCAGTTTTCCGGATTCCAGTCTTCAGCGTTTTGTCACCCACTACAACCCACATAGCGATTTGGCTCGCACATACTCGTCCGGATTTATCCGGGCTGTTTGTGTTATTGGCTCGTGACTTGCATGACCCGGCGAGCACATTTCGTTGACTGCCAAAAGGACCGCCTCTTGGCTGATTCATTTGACCCTAAAATTCCGCGTGGTCCCCAGGCAGCGCTGCCTGGACCATTAGGATCATTACCGGAGCCCATTGAGGAAAACATGCTCGAACTTGCAGAGCCCCCTGTCCGCTTAAAAAAAACTGTTACTGAAACTCAACTGCCTGATCAGTTGCAGCGTGATCTGGTCCAAATTTTCAAACTGTTGTCTGATGAGACTCGCCTCCGCGTGCTGATGTACTTGTACCGCGAAGGTGAGTTGCACGTCTCTGCTCTTTGCGAGCGATTGCAGCAGAGCCAACCGGCTGTCAGCCATCACTTGGCGTTGCTTCGCACGGCGGGTTTGATCGGCTGTCGCCGCGACGGCAAGCACAATTTCTATTCGATTTTGCAGACGCACTTCCACCAGGTCGTCGCCGCGTTGTTTCAAACGATTGCAGACCCCAACAAGTCGGAATTCCACTTTGAGGACTTCGTCGTGACACCTCGCCCACGTGGCGAGGCGTAACACTCGGAGCACGATTTCATCGTGCTCGTCATTCGGTAACCGACATTTTGACGGGCCGCGCGATTCGGAGATTCACTCCCGATCGGGCGGCCTTTTTTGCTTCTGATCGCTGTGATTGCAGCAGTTTTTGGGCACTGCTACAGTCCGTCGCGAACGTGACGCGGCCTCGAAAACTTGTGGTCAAGCCCGTGTCGGATGGATTCAATTTTCTTCAGCAACATGGATGGTGAGAGATGCACGAGGCCCTCGAACAAAAGATTCGCGACAAGAGCGCGGTCGTCGGCGTGATCGGATTGGGATATGTCGGTCTGCCGTTGCTCAACGCCTTCATCAAGGCGGGCTTCACGACAATGGGCTTCGACATCGACCACAAAAAGGTCGAGACTCTGCGACAAGGCCAGAGCTACATCAAGCACATTCCGGCGGAGATGATCGGTCAGTGGCTCTCGTCCAAGCAGTTCACGCCGACGTCTGATATGAGTCGCCTCAAGGAAGCTGACTGCATCCTGATCTGCGTCCCGACTCCGCTCAACGAGAGCCGCGATCCGGACATGACCTACATCGAAGGGACCACGGAGGCGATTCGTGCCGCGCTGCGACCGGGCCAACTGGTCGTCTTGGAAAGCACGACGTATCCGACCACCACACGCGATGTCGTGTTGCCGATCCTCGCTCGCACGGGTTTGAAGTCCGGCAGCGATTACTTCTTGGCGTTCAGCCCAGAACGTGAAGACCCAGGCAATCCGGATTTCCAAGCTCAACGCATTCCGAAAGTGGTCGGCGGACTCGACCCCGTCAGCGGCAAGTTGGCCGAGCAGCTTTACGGTCACGCGATTGTGAAAGTCATTCCAGTCAGCAGTGCCGAAGTCGCCGAGGCGTGCAAAATTCTCGAAAACACTTACCGCTGCGTGAACATCGCGCTGGTCAACGAATTGAAAGTCCTCTTCGACAAAATGGGGATTGATGTTTGGGAAGTCATCGACGCCGCGAAAACAAAACCGTTTGGCTTTCAAGCGTTCTATCCGGGGCCGGGTTTGGGAGGTCACTGCATTCCGATTGACCCGTTCTATCTGACGTGGCTCGCTCGCAAGTACGGCATGACCACGCGGTTCATCGAACTGGCTGGCGAGATCAACACGCACATGCCGGATTACGTCATTGGCCGGTTGATGGAATTCCTCAACGATCAAGGGAGGGCACTGCGAGGAAGCAAGATCGCTTTACTCGGAATGGCCTACAAAAAGGACGTTGATGATCCTCGCGAAAGCCCGTCGTTCGTGCTGATGGAACTGTTGCTGGCGCGCGGAGCGATCGTGACCTACAACGACCCGCACGTGCCGTCGCTTCCGAAGATGCGGCACCACGACGTCCCCGACATGGACAGTTCGCCGCTGACGCCGGAGTATCTCGCGTCACAAGACTGCGTGCTCATCGCGACGGACCACTCGGCCTACGACGCTGACTTCATCGTACAACACAGCAAAATGGTGCTCGACACACGCAACGCGACGAAGAATGTGAAGGTCGGTCGAGAAAAAATTCGTAAGGCGTAATCGAGGTTACTGATGCCAGCACGACGCGCAAGCGAGTGGTTGTTCGAGAAA
>JAYUFI010000395.1:0-5593 GCA_043738805.1 Planctomycetaceae bacterium
CAAGCGGGTCGGGACGGAGTCCCAACCTACGAACTGATCGAACTCGGCCGCAAGCAGTTTGAAGCGTTCCGCTGCGGACGCTGCCATCAACGCGACGGCGAAGAGATGCCGCCACCGGGGCCGTCGCTGAAGCACTTCGCGGCCAGCGGAATTATTGATGATGTGGTGACACGACACTTGTCGCAGTCTGTCGAAACCGGTCGCGCTTACCCGACCTTTGGAGGCCACGATCCCGATTACGAGTCGATCGAACTCTTCTTGCATCAACAGTCGCAGCCGGTGGAACTCGACAAGCCGAAGCCGGTGAAGGAAGCCGATCTCGAAACCGAACGTCGCAAGGGGGAAGTCTTGCTCCGTTCGACCGGCTGCCTTGCCTGTCATCGCATCGGCGAGTTGGGGGGCACGAGTCCCTCGCCATTCGCCGGGCCTGACCTCAGCAACGTCGGTGAGCGGCGGACGTTGCCGTGGCTGGTGACGTGGCTTGCGAAGCCGGAGCGATTGAATGCCGATCACCAGATGCCGGTCTTCACTCTGTCAGACACCGAACGGAATCAAATTGCGCTGGCGTTGTGGAACCTGACTTCGGAGCCGGACGCCAAAGAGTCGCTGCGACTGACCGCCGAGGAATTCGCGAAGAATTGGAAGTCGATCAATGACTTCAAGTCGAGCAAAGACGAAAAAAACCAGGCGGCGTACAAAGCGCAAACCGAACGTGGCCGCAAGTTGGCAATCGAGTTGCGTTGTGCCGCATGCCACCGTTTCTCCGACAACGATGCCGTGCGCTTCCAGAAGCCCGCATCCGATTTGTCTCGGCCGATCGCCTTCGATTGGTCGAAAAGCTGTTTGGCCGAGGAAGCTGACCATGCTCACTTAGAGCGTCCCATCTTCGGAACGAATTTGAATCGCGACGCGATCAAAGCCTATCTCGCCTCACGACGGGAAACGAAGTTGTCACCGCTCAGCACGTTCGCGCGCGGTCAGAAGTTGCTCGAACAAAAAGGATGCCTGGCGTGTCACTCGCGACACGGCGGCGGCGGCTTCGGCAAGATGGCGGCGCAGCTCGCGAAGTTCGACAAAGATCTCGCGGGCCAAGCTCCGTCTCTCGTCCCGCCGTCGCTCAACGCGGTCGGCGACAAGTTGCTCGACGAAGCGCTGAGCATCGCCGTGCGCGGCGAACGACAACCGATCCGCATGCCGTGGCTGAAGGTGCGGATGCCGAAGTTTTCGCATTCACCGGACGAGTTGGCTTCGCTGACGCGCTATTTGGTGGAGCATGATCGGATTCCGTTGCGTGAGGTGAGGAGTGAAGGAGGAGAGGAGGGGAGGAGTAAGACAGAGCTGCCACCTCCCACCTCCTCCCCTCCCCACCTCCTCCTCTCCTCACCTCAGACCCACCTCGCCGGCCAAGCCCTCACCGGCGTGCGCGGCTGGAGCTGCATCGCGTGTCACAAGATCGGCGACTACGAGCCGAAGCAAGTCGCACTGGGTGCTCGCGGGTCGGATTTGAAGATGCTCGGCAAACACATTCGGCCGGAGTTCTTCTTCCGCTGGATCGCTGCGCCGCTGCGAGTCATCCCCGGCGTTGAGATGCCCAACTACAACCGCCCGGTTGCGGGAGTTCTCGACGGCGACCTCGCGAAGCAACACGCCGCGCTGTGGCAAGCGCTCAACGATCCCAATTTTCAGCCGCCGACGAACCCCGCCAACGTCGAACAACTTTGGGTGGTCAATCCCGGCGAGCAGCCACGAATCATCCGCGACGTGTTTTCGATTGCGAAAGAACTCGGCGGCGGCACTATCCCGCGTTCGTTCGCTGTCGGTTTCGACAACGGTCATTCACTCTTGTTCGATCTCGAAACCGCGTCGTTGCGTCAATGGACCCTCGGTGACTTTGCCCGCCAGCAAGCGATTGGCAAACGATGGTTGTGGGAAATGGCGGGGCTTCCCTTGGGGAGCTTTGCCGCGGGAACAGAAATTCGACTTTGGACGAGTGGCGATTCACCCTCAAAAGAGATTCCCATTCGGACGGCACGCGGCCTGAGTTATGGGACGCAAGCTGGTCGCAATGAATTGTTCTTCGTCTACACACGAGAGTTTGGCCCCGAACGAGTTTTTGAGATTCAAGAAATCTTAAAAGTGATTCGTCCTTTGCCCGGCGCGGGGGACTCAGCCGGAGTCGAGCGCGAAATGATCATCTCACGCCATCAATGGGACGGAGACGATGAACTGGAATTGCGGGTGCGAATTCCCAAACCGCTGAGTGCGAGCCCCGCCGCGAAAGTGGAACTAACCGACGTTTCACGTCAAGACAATTACAGCGATGCTTCCGGGAACTGGAAAACGATTCGGCAGAAGGATGTCGAAAGCGAAGGCTTGCTCCGAATCAAGTTGCAGCCACATGCGGGGGTGAGGCTGAGGATCTCCTACACGGCCAACCTGCAACGCCCCGCACCTTTGTTGGCAGTGAAGCCGGTCGTCCGAGCGGAACGCTTGCGAGTGGCGACGGTTCCCGGCTTTGAAGGATGGCAGCTTCCGATCGATACTTCGATCATGCCGACGGCGCTCACTTGGTCGCACAGCGGAGCATTGGCCTTCACGTCGCTCAAGGGGCACGTCTTCGTGGCGCGTGATGCGGATGGTGACGGATTGGAAGACGATCTGCAGATGCTTCAAGAAGGTCTCGCGGCACCATATGGGATAATCGCCTACCGCTCGCCCGGCGTGGATTTCGAGGCCGATGAATTCTTTGTGGCCCACAAGTCTGACATCATGCACCTCATCAACGGAGCACCCGGACCATTCGCCGGACAGAATACGCGAAAAACTGTCGCCGAAGGCTGGGGCTACAACGATGACTATCACGACTGGACCTGCGGAATCGTGCGCGACTCGAAAGGACGCTTCCTCTTCGGATTAGGCAGTGACTACACCGACAAGAACCGAGCCGCTGACGAGGGTCATTGGCGCGGCAAAGTGCTCCGATTGGATACGGAAGCCTGGATGAAGCGGAAAGTCCCACCGAGAGAAATCGAGATTGGTCCCAATTCGGTGATCTCGGTGACTCCGCGGGCTCATGCTTTTCGTTATCCGACCGGCATCGCGATCAACGAGCGGGACGAAGTGTTCGTCTCGGATCAGCAGGGAGTGCAGAACTGTTTCAACGAGATCAACTATCTCGTTGAGGGGGCGCATTACGGGGTGCCGAGCACTCACGAGGAAGACAAGGACGCGCCGGAGACGAAGGCGGCGATTCAGATTCCGCATCCGTGGACTCGCAGCGTGAATGGCCTCGTGTTCCTCACGGGCAATGAGGGTTATCCCGATTTGAAAGGGCACGGCATCGGGTGCGAGTACAACGGGCGGTTCCTGATTCGCTTCAGCACGCAGCGAGTCGGCGATGTCATGCAGGGAGCCGTGTATCCGTTTTCATTGACCGACGACGAATTGGTTCGGGGACTCAACAGCACCGCGACACCGCTCGGAGCGACGAATGCGATTGAAGTCAGAGGCGGGAAGCCGGCGGCTCCGCGACAGCAAACCGTTCCGAACTTTGAAGGACCACTCTGCTGCGGTGTCAGTCCGAAGGGAGAAATCTACATCGGCAGCATCGCCGACAGCGGCTGGGCCGGCGGGCAGAACACCGGCAGCATCGTGAAGCTCAAGGGAAACGGTCAGCGACCCAACGGCATCCGCGAGATTCGAGCGACTCGCGACGGCTTCGACATCGACTTCTTCGCGCCGGTCGATCGCGCTCACGCGACGAACGCGGAGCACTATTCGATTTCCGGCTACACCCGCGTTTGGGGTGGAGCGTACGCGACTCCCGATTCGGATCGGCATCGCTGCAAAGTGCTGGCGATCGAGTTGAGCGACGACGGCAAGACAGCAAAACTGAAAGTCGATTCGCGCAAGACACCGAACTATGTCTATGACATCTCTTGCCGAGACGTCGCTGCTCCGGACAAAGCGTTCTTTCCGTCGTATGGCTTCTTCACGTTGCATCAGATTCCGAACCAGTAGCCTCCGGCAGATCGAACTCAACCCCCTGAGCCAGCGGCAGCGCACCGCCCCAGTTGACGGTGCAAGTTTGCCGGCGCATGTAAGCCTTCCAGGCATCCGAGCCCGCTTCACGACCTCCGCCGGTTTCTTTCTCGCCGCCGAAGGCTCCGCCGATCTCGGCACCGGAGGTTCCGATGTTGACGTTCGCGATACCGCAGTCGCTGCCGCTCGCGGAGAGGAACCGTTCGGACTCGGTCAGTCGATCGGTGAAGATCGACGACGACAATCCTTGCGATACCGCGTTGTGTTGCTCGATCGCTTCGTCCAGCGTGCGGTAGGTCATCACGTAAAGGATCGGCGCGAATGTCTCCTCATGGACGATCGGCATGTCGGCGCGAGCCCGAATGATTGTCGGTTCGACAAATTGTCCGGGCCGCTCAATTCGACGGCCCCCGCAGAGAACTTCGCCGCCGGAATTCTTTGCTGTTTGAACGGCGGCGAGCATCCGATCGACACTCGCCGAGTTGATCAGCGGGCCGAGCAACACGCCCGATTCCCACGGATTGCCGATTTTCACGCTGCGATACGCTCGAACCAAGCGTTCGATGAAACGATCGGCAATCGACTCGTGCAAAAATAATCGCCGCAGCGTCGTGCAGCGTTGACCGGCCGTACCGACGGCGGCAAAGCAAACCGCTCGCAACGCGAGATCGAGGTCCGCAGTCTCGGTCAGGATGATGCCGTTGTTGCCACCCAGTTCCAATAAGCTGCGGCCAAGTCGTCGCGCGACTGTCTCGCCGACAGCTCGGCCCATCACGCAACTTCCAGTCGCGGAGATCAACGGCAATCGAGGATCGGCGGCCATCCATTCGCCAACGTCGTGCCCCGCTCCCAAACAGAGGTGGCAGATATCGGCGAATCCGTTTCGCGAGAACACCTCGTTGACGATGTGCTGCACGGCGATCGCGGTCAACGGCGTTTGATGCGAGGGCTTCCAAATCATCGTGTCGCCGCAGACCGCCGCGAGTGCCGCGTTCCAGGCCCACACGGCCACCGGAAAGTTGAACGCTGTGATGATGCCGACCACTCCCAGCGGATGCCATTGCTCAAACATCCGATGCTGCGGTCGTTCGGTCGCGATCGTCAGTCCGTGCAATTGCCGCGACAGGCCGACCGCGAAATCGCACATGTCGATCATCTCTTGGACTTCACCGCGTCCTTCGGACAAGACCTTGCCTGCCTCCAGAGTGACCAGCAGTCCGAGATCATCCTTCTTTTCTCGCAAAGCAATGCCCAGTTGCCGAATGACTTCGCCGCGTGCGGGAGCCGGCACGTGGCGCCACGATTGAAACGCTGCGGTTGCTCGTTCGACGGCGTAATCGTAGTCCGCTCGTGACGCGGTCAAGACCCGCGCGAGCGGCTCACCCGTTGCCGGGTTGTACGACACGATCTCTCTCCCTGTAGGACGCGGCGACCAGTCGCCGGAACAGACGCCGCTATTGATCTCTTTTAAGCCCAATCGACCGAGCACGTCTTCCAACATTTCGACTTCCTTCCATGACGGCAAAGCCGCACGATGAACTCCGTTGGAGGA